>NZ_JASJFB010000364.1:0-6014 GCF_030065455.1 Microcystis sp. M53602_WE12
CCATGTCTCACATTTTAGCATATATTTCGTAAACGATGCTCATATTTAACAGTAAAGCCGTCGTAGAACGACGGGGTTTCAGACCCAAATTTTCGATGAAAAAATATATTGACAATCAAACCAATAAATGATGTAGGGGGATAAATCCCCTGTTGCCAGGGCTAGCATCCGTTAAAACGGATGGCTAACCCTCCCTGACGACTTTATGGTTTTCGGATTGCCAGTTTTCCAGGATATGGTTCACCGATTACCGGTCACTAATTAGGGCTGGCTGAATAAAGCTAAAAACCTTGTTGGGTAAGACTTTTAGACCTTTTGTCAATCAAAAAGTACTGGATATGGGAGTGATCGGGGGAAATTTAGGCACTTTTTCTCTGAAAATTAGGTAATTGGCCACCTCAAAACTGGTAAAACCCTACACCCTACCTGCCCCCCCGATGTCGGGGGGGTTGGGGGGCCACACCCTGCCACCAGGAAAAACTTTTTGCCGCAAACCCTACTTATTAGGTTGGGGAGTCATGCGTAGATAGGGTTTGATTTCTTCAACTCCTTTGGGGAATTTGCTACGAGCTTCTTCAGTGGGAATAGAGGGAACCACCACACAATCGCCGCCGTCGGTCCAGTTAGCGGGGGTAGCCACTTGATAGTTATCGGTGAGCTGCAGGGAGTCAATCACCCGCAGGATCTCGTTAAAATTGCGTCCCGTGCTGGCAGGATAGGTAATGGTTAAACGTAATTTTTTGTTGGGATCGATAATAAACACCGAACGTACCGTCAGATTATTGAGGGAATTGGGGTGAATCATGCCGTAGAGATCCGACACTTTGCGATCGCCATCGGCGATAATCGGATAGTTAACGGTAGTGTTTTGAGTTTCGTTGATGTCATTAATCCAACCCCGATGGGATTCGGCACTATCCACACTCAAAGCGATCACTTTCACATTACGTCGCTCAAATTCTGACTTAAGACTAGCCACCGTACCTAATTCCGTGGTACAAACGGGGGTATAATCAGCCGGGTGGGAGAACAGCACCACCCAGCTATCTCCTACCCACTGGTGAAAAGAAATCGGACCTTCACTAGAATCTTGTGTAAAATCTGGAACGATATCACCCAATTGGAGAGCCATAATTGTGTCTTCCTTATTATGTATTTCAAGACAAGCAACAGTCTATGATGCCATAGGAGTGCTGTTCGTCATTGATAATTTTAGGGATTTATAATAATTGGGTTAGGGGATAGGGGAATGAGGAAATGGGGGGAGTGGGGAGATAGGGAGATAGGGAAATTCAACTGTAGCAGCAGCCAGATGGCATCAGGAAAATCCTTGCCAGAAAAGGGTTTTAGCGATTTAGATTGTCCTAACCAACTTGTTTTTTGTGATCAAACCCCAAAACCGCAAAACCCTTCCCCTAGGGGGGCAAACTAGGTTATGATCTGGTCTAATGGCATGATATAACTTTTTTAACTAGCTATCAGCGTTCAGCTAATAGCTAGGCTGCGGTGGCAAATCCCAACTACCCACCCTATGCCTAGTCGGAAGGCTGACGGCTTCATTTCTTGTCCTGATCGTTAATTTGCCTTGGTTTTAGGAGACCACAACTGCAATGAAGAATCTTGTTCGTCTGCTGGCGGTAATTGCCTTGATTATCGGGAGTTTTTGGGGCAAAGTTCCCGCTCAAGCTCTCAATCTCACCTCGATCGCCCTTCCCTCTCTTCCTGTGGCGGTCTTAAATGCGGCTGATGCCAAACTAACCACAGAATTTGGGGCGAAAATCGACCTTAATAACAGTGATATTCGCGATTTCCGGGACTTGAGAGGGTTCTACCCCAATTTAGCTGGTAAAATCATCAAAAACGCCCCCTACCAAGAAGTGGAAGATGTCCTCAATATCCCCGGACTCTCGGCCACTCAAAAAGAGCGTTTACAGGCTAATCTGGAGAAATTTACCGTTACTGAGCCTTCTAAAGAATTTATCGAGGGTGATGACCGTTTTAACCCCGGAGTTTACTAAATCCAGTTAATGGCGGTTTTAAAAAAATTCCAAGGTGAGCGATCGCTCACCTTTTTCAGTGATTAGCGTCTGAAGGCAAGAGGCAAAAGGCAAGAGGCAAAAGAAAGAATCTGGCATACTGCCCCAAGCTAAAAACTGGCGATTTTTGCCAGAACTATAGAGAAATGAAATGCTAGAATAAATAGAATTTATCAATTAACTCCTACATGGTCGTTTCCTCGCAACTGCCGAGTTATCAAGATGTTTTAGTGGTGGGATCGGGAGCGGCGGGATTGTATGCCGCACTGTGTTTACCCCCTAACTTAAAGGTGGGTTTAATTACCAAAGAAGATTTAAAAACTGGGGCTAGTGATTGGGCGCAGGGAGGAATTGCGGCAGCCACCTCCCCGGCAGATTCCCCCGTTTTCCATTTAGAAGATACCCTAAAAGCCGGAGCGGGCTTATGCGATCGCTATGCCGTACAGTTTTTAGTCGAGAAGGCCCCCCAAGCGATCGCTGATTTGCTGCGGTTAGGAGTTAGTTTTGATCGCTCCGGAGACGACTTAGCCCGCACTCTTGAGGCTGCCCATTCCCAGGCCAGGGTGCTGCACGCAGCCGATCGCACGGGGAGAGCGATCGTCAGTACCCTGATGGAAAAAGTGACCGAACGCCCCAATATTACCATTATTCCCCAAGCGATCGCCCTGAAACTCTGGCTTGACCCGGAAGGGCAACGCTGTCAAGGTATTTGTTTACTCCATCAAGATCATCTCTGTTGGCTGCGAGCGCCAGCAGTCATTCTGGCTACGGGAGGCGGCGGTCAAGTCTATGCCCAAACCACTAATCCCGCCGTTAGCACGGGGGATGGAGTCGCCCTGGCTTGGCGTGCCGGGGCAGTGATTCGCGACCTGGAATTTTTTCAGTTTCACCCCACCGCTTTGACTGTGCCGGGGGCGCCGCGGTTTTTAATTAGTGAAGCGGTGCGCGGCGAAGGAGCGCATTTAATTGATGACCGGGGGCGGCGTTTTGCCTTCGATTACCATCCGGCCGGAGAATTGGCCCCCCGGGATGTGGTGAGTCGGGCGATTTTTAGCCATTTGCAGAAAACCTCCGACGATCCCGCCCATGCCAAAGTATATCTAGATTTAAGACCGATCGAACCGGATCGTCTGCGTTATCGTTTCCCCAATATTATCCGCATCTGTCAAAAATGGGGCATTAATGTGTTTGAAGATGTGATTCCCGTTGCCCCCGCCGCTCACTATTGGATGGGAGGAGTGGCTACCGATTTAAACGCCCGCACTTCTCTACCCGGTTTGTATGCGATCGGCGAGGCGGCCAGTACGGGTGTTCACGGTGCTAATCGTTTAGCCAGTAATTCTCTTTTGGAATGTATTGTCTTTGCGGCAAATTTAGTTGAAATAGGTCTAGAGCCAGAAAACTTGGTGGGGGAAAGACCAGAAAAACCCTTAGAAATCGCAGAAAATTGGCAAGAAGAACAGGAATACTGGCAAAAAGTACGCAGAGAATTACCGATTTTAATGTGGGAAAATGCGGGAATTTGCCGATTTCAAAATGAGTTAGAAACTGCTATCCTACGGGTGCAACAGTGGAAACAACAGTTAGAATCCTTAAAGATGGGCCAATTTCTCCAGAATCTTCTCCCCGACAAAGGACAATTATTTTTGTGTCCCTCGGTGCAGTTAGAAATAAGAATAGCGATCGAGACATTAAATCTTCTAGATATCGCTGACTTAATTCTGGAAAGTGCCTTATTGCGAGCAGAAAGCCGAGGCGGTCACTATCGGGGCGATTATCCAGAAACCGTAGCTAATTGGCAATTCCACACGACTATTCAAGGTCGAACGTGGCGTAAAACGCCTGTGCAAGCTTAATTAAGCCAGTTTTTCACAGATAATCCCTAAGCTCTAAACAGTGGACTCTATCCTCGCTACTAGGAGCCTTACTATTCGCCCCACGCTCACCGGAGGCCTTTCCCAATCACCACCGTAGTCCATGACCTATCTCTGGAGTTAAGTGCTTTTCATTTACGGCTTTTAGGCTATCATACTTTTACCCTCCCCCCCCTAAACAGTTGCATTAATTCTATGATCAAACCCAATTTCCTATTTTTGTTAGCTATCGGTGTGAGCAGTTGGGGTCATCATTTTCAGGCTTTACCCAAGGCTAACGCTCAAACTCCCCCTAGGTTAGAGCAACCCCAGACTGTCGCCACTTACGATCAGTTGATGAAAGCTGGTTACGAAGCTACAGCCCAAAGAAATTACCAACTCGCCCTAGGAAAATTTCAACAAGCTCTGGCACAACGTCCGAACGATACATTTGCTCAAAATGCGATCGCTAATATCCAGAAGTATCTAGGTCAAACCGCCACGGCCGCCAACGCAGCCGCCAAAAACGAGACTTCACCAATACCGTTAATTGCTGGCTCGGCCTTGTTATCCATCGCTTTATTGGGAGTTTTACTATCGCTTTTCTTCCAATATCGTCCCAAGGGCAAAGCCTCAAAACGGCGCAAAAAGACAACTTACGTCAATCCTAAAAACCCACTCAACAACTTTTCTAGGGGCAATGGCAATTCCTTCGACGCGGACCCCAAAACGGGCAGTGACATTAATGGCAGTGGTGACGAGGATTTCGAGCCTTCTTTGCCCGTACAAGCTACCTCCCGCATCCCGAACGTAGATTTAATCCTGCGTTTAATTGAAAGTCTTCGTGATAACGATCCCCGTACCCGTAGACGGGCGGTTTGGAAGCTGGCACAGATGTCCGATTCTAGGGCAATGCAGCCTTTAGTCGATAGTATGGTGGATGGGGATTCCTACGAACGCAGTTTAACCCTAGAAGCTCTCGCTCAAATCTGTACCCGCTCCCTGCGACCGATGAACCAAGCTTTGGCTATCTCTCTCCAGGATAAAAATCCCCAAGTGCGGAAAAATGCTATCCGGGATTTAACCAGACTCTACGATATCATGTCTCAGATCAGTCAATTAATTTGTCATGCCCTCGATGATTCCGATGAGGAAGTGCAAGAAACAGCACGCTGGGCAATCAGACAGTTAAATCTGCAATTACCGCCCCGCTTAGATATTGCTCCCCTGGAAACCACTGGTGAACCGGAAGATGATGACGTACAGGATACTTCCTTCACTGAAACCACATCCACTGAGGTGCAAAATTGAGTGGAAAACTGTTATTTCTCTCCACCCCCGTGGGATTTTTGGGATCGGGGGACGGCGGTGGCCTAGAATTAACTCTTTATAATCTCGCTCGCACTCTGAATAAGCAAGGGTATGCGGTGCGGGTAGTGGCTCCAGAAGCCTCGCAATTGCATGATATTCCCTTAATCACTATAGCAGGAAATGCCCAGATTTCCGCCCAAAGTCAAGGCCGGCAAGCCCCGATTTTCATGCCCGAAAATGCCGTTTTGGCCAATATGTGGCACTACGCTCAACAAGTACAACATCAGTACGATTTAATTGTTAATTTTGCCTAGGATTGGCTGCCTTTTTATCTCACTCCTTTTTTTGCCACTCCCGTCGCCCATTTAGTCAGCATGGCTTCCGTTTCTTTGGCGATGGATCATATTATTCAAAAAACCTACCGCAGTTTTCCCCATTTACTCGCTTTTCACACCGTCGCCCAAGCAGAAACTTGCTCAATATCTCCCCCCTATCGCTGTTTGGCTAATGGTTTAGACGTATCTTTGTATCAGTTTCGGGCCGCTCCTTCCCCCTGTCTAGCCTGGGTGGGACGGATTGCCCCGGAAAAAGCTTGAGAAGATGCGATCGCCGCTTGTCAACAGTTGGGCGTAAGCTTTTACGCATTTAAGTTACATTGACAGCATTACCCTTATTTTTCAGTTTTCTACTCCATTTAATAATCAATCCCCCTTCATTTAAAAGCTTTGGACTTTGGACAAAAAAAATTTAATTTGCGTAAATATTACGCAAATTAAATTTGAGTTTAATTTTGCCTAGTCAGTCTCACATCAAA
>NZ_JASJFB010000386.1:0-5063 GCF_030065455.1 Microcystis sp. M53602_WE12
ATAACCAGATTTAGTATAGGGTTGGCTGAATAAATCTAAAAACCTTGTTGTATAAGACTTTTAGACTTTTTTCCCATCAAAAAGTGCCAGACATTTGGGTGATCGGGGGGGAAATTTAGGCACTTTTTCCCAGAAAATTAGGTAATTGACCCCCTGCAAATGGGTAAAACCCCACACCCCACACCCCACACCCTGCCCCCACGAAAAACTTTTTGCCGCAAACCCTAATTAGTACATAAGCTAAAAGCAAGCTGTGACTGGGTTATAATTTTTGGAGATGTCTATTACGGGGGCGAGATGGAGTCTCAAGGGTGCTGAGGCGGTTTTACGTCTTCGCTCCCTTCAGGTTAGCGGTGATTGGCCTGATTATTGGCACTTTCATTGACAGCAAGAGCATCAACGGCATCATCGGGCTTTGTATCAAGATGGTGTTCCTTTGCTCACAACTGTGATTCAAGCTTGTTGTTCTACTACTTCAAGACACACAGCGATGCTTGTTTGACTTGCCATACGTCCTTCTAAAAGAGCCGCACCCATCTAATTTCTGATTGGCCGATTCAAAAAGGAGAAAAACCAGAGTGGAGTGCGATCCTTTGACCTCAAAATCCTATTTATCCCCTAAATCTCCGTCTTTTCCTGATTATTTTCACCTGATGCTCTTAACTGGCCGCATCTTATTGCAGCACAGTACCACCACCGAACGAGTGCATCAAACCATTCAACAATTAGCGGAAAAATTCGGGGTAGAAGTCCGGGTATATTGTGAATATGAAGCCATTAAACTAACCGTAAAGAGTGAAAATGAATATTCCTCACACTTTAGTCGCCCCATCACCAGCATTGCCGTTAATATGGCTTTAATTACTCAGGTTTTTTTATCGATCGAAAAGTTTCAGCAAAATCGTTTAACCTTGACTGAGTTAATCCAGAAATTAGAAAAGATCGATAAATATCCCCCTATTTATTACCCTCGCTGGTTCATTATTCTGATGTTAGGCCTTACAGGGGCAAGTTTAGCCCGTATTTTTCAGGGAGACTGGGCTTCCTTTGTGATTACGGGAATTGCTACGGCAGTGGGCGTTATCTTACGACAAGAACTGGGGAAAAGGCATTTTAATCCTTTTTTACTTAATTTTCTAGCTGCTTTTTTGGGGGGATGTATCGGGGGAGTGGCAGGCCCACTGGGATGGAGTTCTACTCCTAATATCTGTTTTCTCATCCCGTCGATGATGTTAGTACCGGGGGTTCATCTGATTAATGGAGTCTTAGATTTAGTCGAGAATCATATTCCCATGGGCATGGCACGTCTAGAGTATAGTTTAGTAATTCTTAGTTCAATCGCCTTTGGTTTACTTCTCTCGACAACGGTTACAAACGCCTTACTACCTGTCAGTAATCCTGTTTCTCCCTTACCTCTATTTGAAGATGTTATTTTTGCGGGATTAGCGGCTATGGGATTCGCCATTTTCTTTAATGTGCCGCCGAAAATGTTATGGGCTTGCATTGTCTGTGGCATGGTGGGACATGGGGTAAGATGGTTGTGTATTGACCATGGACCCGGTATTATTTGGGGTAATTTAATTGCTTCTGCTGTTGTTGGGACAATGGCGCTTTATTTTTCTAATCGTTTTCATGCGCCACCGGCTGTAATCGCTTTTGGGGCGGTAGTGGGAATAGTACCAGGAATCTTTGCTTTTCAAGCAGCAAGCGGCTTAATTCAGATTATGACCATACCAGAGAATGCCAGTTCTTTATTACTTGCCACCACCCTAGGCATGATGACAAAAGCTTTTTTAATGACTTTAGCTATTCCCATTGGGTTAGCTATACCTATCCTTTTACGCTTTCAACGCCAACCCAATTTTTAGGAGCAATTCAGTTCTTCAGTTCGCTAGAGCCAAAGAAAGCTTCTGATTATCCAGCAGCCAACGCATTTGATAGGCACGGCGAGCGGCATCCGCCACTTGATTGAGGAAGAAACTCAAACCAACGCCGCTAGAGATAGCACCTAACCAAGGAATTGCCCCACCTACTGAACTGGGAGCTAAATAGATAGTAGCTTGCTGGAAAATCGTTTCAGCTGCCAGCGAGATTGCACCTTTGTCGCCGATTTCAGTGAGAAAATTGTCAAAAGCTTGGCGAGAAAATTGCGTGTGACTGTCTCTCAAATTATCCACCGCTTGCCATTTAGCCTCTGGAGTTTGGGCGGTAGCTGCTGCTAAGATAATCCAAGCAAAATTCCGCTCCTGTTCCGTTGTGGTCGAGTAACCATAACACAAGCCAATTCTCTGAATAGTTTGCAGAGATTGAACTATTGACAGTGGGATTTCGCCAATTACTCCGATAACTCCCATCAAACCGGCAATTGTCCCTTCCACCTCAGCAGTTGTCAGGGTTTTTTGCTGCACCTTCTTCGCTAAATGATCGCAATCTGCTAAGGAGACTTGTTGCCAATCGTGATCTTTCTCAACTCTGTAGTTTAGACTAAAAAATTTGCCTAAAAATAATCCAGCCTTATGAAAATAGCTGAAATCAAAAATCTTGAAGCAAAAAGTAGAGTTAGGATGCTTTTGTTGCCGATTTTTTAGGGGTTGAATGTCGTTTTTTCACAGTAGGATAGGTCTTTCTTTTACTGCGAGTCTTCCCTTTTTCCCAGCCGGGAGACTTTCCTCTAGTTTTAGGTGGTTGAGCGGGCGAACCAATCTCTATCAAAAGGGAAAACAGAGACTGTGCTACCCTTTCAGGAGTTAATAGGGTTTGCGGTTTTTGCCAAGGAAGACGATAATCTGCTACCAAATCTTTGGCTAACCATAATTGCCAAGTCATCAACGGCATTAAATCACTCCATCTCTCACATTGAACAGGTGTACTTAAAGAAGGTAAAGTCCAATGTAATCTTTGCTTGGCAAAGCGATACCAATGGTCAACTCCAAAACGACGTGCATATTGTGACCAAACTTTTTCTAAGGATAAAAATGCCTCTCCTACCCAAATTAACCATAAGGGGCGATGTGCCTCTCCCGTTTTTTTAGGATTCAACCTTTCCACTTTAATTAGACTTAATTTCTGCTGAGAAGCTGTTTTAAAATGTAACTGTTGCCATTGACTCACTCGGATTAATCCGAGTTTCGGGTCATTGATTTCCACTGTTGCGTCGGTTGGCCACCATGTGGATTCGTCATTGATTTTAAATTGTCTGCCATGTTTTTTCGGTCTTCCCTTACCCCCATAAGCTTCTGGTTCGCCATATAGACAACAATTAGAGCGGATTCTCATCAGTTTACTTGCTTGGATATCTGCTGTTTGATTTACCCATGAACTATTGCCGTATTCACAATCTAATACTACCAAAACTTTTTGTTGAATTGTTTTGCAGACTTCTTGGAGTTGCCATTTGGCTTTAGATATCGGTGTTTCAAAGGATGTGATTCTTTCATGTCTTAAGGGTAATGCCCAACTTCTTTCCCCTTCGGGTAGCCAGACAATGGTGCTATAGCCTTGTCCTAATACTGTTCCATTTTTTGATGCCGCGCTATGTTGATAGCCTCTATCTTTCATCGTTTTAGCATCCTTCAATTCCCATGCTGTATGATCTATTGCTAACAAAACATACTCCAGTTCTGGTATTTCCTGAACATACCTTTTCATTAACTGGTTTCGGTTGGGACGACAATCTTCAAGAGCTTCGTATGTACTATGCCATTTCCTTCTGAAGAAAGGGGACAGTGACAAGTCTCCCAAGCAATAGGCATTTCTGGTGGTCATGATGCTATCCATTAAGTCAAAGGTGGCATCTTTGGCATTACCTAACAGTTGGTAGGTATCTTGGCGAAATCTGGTATATCTGTTATATTTGGTCATAGAGAGAGGATAAATTCTTTAACATCTTTTATTTTCTCTCTATTTTGCTTGATTCTTCCTCTTTTTTCTTTTTAGGTTTCTCATTTAGTCTAAACTACAGTCAACTCCGGCTAGGTGTTTCAATTGATCCCACTCTTCTTGCCATTTTTCCGCTAGGCGATCGCACAAAGTTAATGTCTCATCGATCCATTTTTCTGGAATGAGCCAATCGGCGATCTTCCCGATTGTACCGAACAATCTAGCAATTATAGTCATTTCAAATAATTGTGAGACAAGTGAAAAATAAGGTAAAATAAGGAGAAACGAGCAACCCATACAGAAAAATGTCCTATAGTCTAGACTTGAGAAAAAAGGTAATCGATTATGTAGAGAATGGAGGAAGCATAACTAAAGCTGCCGCTCTATTTAAGATAGGGAGAGCAACAATATATAGATGGCTGAGTAGGGAAGAAGGGTCAGCAACAAAGGTAAAACACCGTCAGAGAAAGCTGGACTGGAAAGCACTAGAAAGAGATGTCCAAGAAAATCCCGAAGCAAGATTAAGAGATAGAGCCGAGAAGTTTGGAGTGAGACCAAGTGCCATTTGCTATGCCTTAAAAAAATGGAAATCACCAGAAAAAAGAAAGAACTTCGTTATAGAGAAAGAAACCGAGAAGAAAGAATAAAATATTATAAAACCCTGAGAGAATTGATTAAAATATATGGTGGTAAAAGCCTTGTATTTATTGATGAGGCTGGGTTTGAAGAATTTCAAGACTGTCTTTATGCCTGGTCAAAAAAAGGGAAGAAAGTCTTTGGAGATAGACAAGGAAAACGAGGAAAAAGAGAGAACCTTGTCGCTGGGAGAAGAAAGGGGAAAAAAGACTTGATTGCACCAATGATATTTACGAGAAGCCTAACTGCGGAAGGCTTTGAAGGCTGGTTATCTTTATATTTATTGCCCTCTTTAACCATGACATCAATATTAATTATGGATAAGGCACCAATTCATCGGAAGACAGTGATTAGACAACTGGTAGAGGAAGCAGGTCATCAGGTAGTGTTTTTGCCAACATACTCTCCTGACTTAAATGATATCGAGCATGATTTTAGTGCATTAAAGAGAGCGAGAATGTATGCTCCTGTGGGTACATCCCTTGATGAAATTATTCGTACTTATTGTGTCGCCTAGCGTCTCGTTCTTATTTGAAATAACTATAAAG
>NZ_JASJFB010000054.1:0-14036 GCF_030065455.1 Microcystis sp. M53602_WE12
GTAGGTAGGCGTTAAAAATTATCAGACACCCCCCTTATCAAGGGTAGGGTTGATTCATGAATCAACCCTACCTTATCAAGGGGGGCAGGGGGGATCGAACCTAAAATCCATTTTTAATTTAATTATAACCAGCTACTTAATCCTACACCTTGACCGATCGCCTTCGGCACTTTATCCTAGCGCCATGGGCAAATATGTTAAAACTTCTATACAATAGCGCCAATAAGCCCGATAACAACGATGACTGAAACCCTAATTCAACCCACAACCCTAGTAGAACTCTTACGTTACCGCGCCACGGCACAACCAGAGGGCCATGCCTACACTTTTCTTATCGATGGTAAAAAAGAAACCCCACCTTTAACCTACAGTGAACTCGATCGCCAAGCAAGAGCAATCGCCGCCTATTTGCAAAAATACCAGGCCCAAGGGGAACGCGCCCTATTACTCTATCCTCAAAGTTTAGAAGTAGTGGCCGCTTTTTGTGGTTGTCTCTACGGGGGAGTGATTGCCATTCCCGTCCCCCCACCGGAATCGGGACGACTTAAGCGCACTCTGCCCCGTTTACGAGCAATTGTCAAGGATGCTAATGCCACCTTTGCCCTAGTTACCGAAAGTATTCTGACTCTTATTGAAGGTGTTAAGGAAGAATTTCCAGAATTCGACCAAATGAAATGGATTACTACCGAAAGTATTGATATTTCCCTCGCGGACCAATGGCAAGATCCCCAGGTGGATAAATCGGCGCTTGCTTATCTGCAATATACCTCCGGTTCGACTAATATCCCCAAAGGAGTGATGTTAAGTCATTTTAACCTGATGCACCATTGCGGTTACTTGCAAAAAGCTTGTGGTTACGAACCGGATAGCGTTACCCTCACTTGGATGCCCTATTTCCACGATTACGGGTTAGTCGAAGGTATCACCGTCCCCCTCTACAACGGTACACCCTGCTATCTCATGTCTCCCTTTGCTTTTATTAAGCGTCCGATGCAGTGGTTAAAAAATATTACTAAGTACAAAGTTACTCATAGTCAGGCCCCCAACTTCGCCTATGATCTTTGTACTCGTAGGATTAAAGCTGCCGATTTAGCGGAATTAGACCTGAGCAGTTGGCAGGCCGCAGGAAATGCCGCCGAACCGATTAATCCGAAGGTCATGGCCAAATTTGTCGATACTTTTGCAGATTACGGCTTTTCTTGGCAAACTTTCGCCCCTGCCTACGGATTAGCTGAATATACCCTCTTGATTTCCAATAAACCCAAGGGAACCACCCCAATTATCACCGCTTTGGATGCAACCGCCTACGAACGCGGTAAAATTGTCCCTGTAGGCTCCGATCGAACCACGGGAGTTAGATACGTCCCCAGTTGTGGTCGTCGCGTCTGTGATACCCGTATAGCTATGGTTAATCCCGATACTTTCACCCTTTGTGCAGCCGATGAAGTGGGCGAAATTTGGGCCAGTGACCCCAGTATGGCCGCTGGATATTGGCAACGGGAAGACGCAACTAAAGAGACTTTTCAAGCTTATCTTGCTGATACGGGAGAAGGACCGTTTTTACGCACCGGAGATTTAGGTTTTCTTCTCGATGGGGAATTGTATATCACGGGACGGATTAAGGATTTAATTATTGTCCGTGGCAGTAATCATTATCCCCAGGATTTAGAATGGTCAGTACAGCATCTTAATGAGGTTTTTCGTCCCGATTATGGTGCGGCTTTTTCCATTGAAGATAATGGGGAAGAACAGTTAGTTATTGTCCAGGAATTAGAACGTCGCAGCGGCGAATTAGATACGGCTAAATTAATCGCCGATATCCGTCAAGAAATCGCCGAAGAACACGAAATTATGACCCATGCGATTGTTCTGGCTAAATCGGGAACAATTCTCAAAACTGCCAGTGGCAAAATTCAACGCCGCGCTATTAAACAGAATTTTCTCAATGGTAATATGAGTGTTATCGATGCTTGGTCAGAAAATCCTGAGTTAGTTAGTAAATTTAATCGCTCTATTTCTCAAACAGAAGCATAGTTTTTTGGGTGGGCATTGCTCACCCGATCGAGTATAACAGAGGCAGGGGGCAGGAGGCAGGGGGCAGGGGTAGGGTTGATTCATAGTAGGGTTGATTCATAGTAGGGTTGATTCATGAATCAACCCTACCCGTTGGGGGCGTGGCGCCGCCCCCAAACCCCGGAGCGCATTAGTTTTTCGGTGGTATGCTTACAGACGGCTGCTGATATATCTGTAATAATTTAAGAGTCACTCCACTTGCATTTGAACAGAACAAGTAAGGGCGAAGCATTCGGATAGGAAATCTACGGTTTCAGCGATAGGTTATCGCTCGAATGCTTCGCCCCTACGGGACCCTTGACTTGTGGGGAAAGGTAGAAATTAATAGGCAAATAATCCCGATATTAATAAAGACATCAGCCAGATTAAAAACAGGAAAATTAATCAATCTAAAATCGAGAAAATCCACCACATAACCAAACAAAAAGCGATCGATGCCATTGCCGAAAGCCCCTGCTAAAATAAAACCGTAGGCTAATTGTTCCCAACGATTTAAATGCGGTCCAAAGTAAGCAAAAGCCATTAATCCCAAACTAACTAATAAGGATAGCCATTTTAGCCAACCAACACCGCCCCGAAAAACACTAAAAGCCGCCCCGGTATTAATCACATAGGTAAAATGAAAAACCCCCGGAATAATCGGGAAAGTATCACCAATTTGCTCAAAACTCTGCACGGTTATATACTTAGTTAATTGGTCTAAAATTAGACCAAGCACCGCCACTATCCAAAACCAGCGATTCTTTTTTAACATTGGCTGTGGCATCAATAAAATAATAATTTACGGAAGAAAAAGGCAATAATTACCACCACACAAATTACTACTAACTGCCCTAAAAATGGCCAGACTGAATAATTCATAAATAGGGTGGGCAAACTATCGGGAAAGGTGATTTGACTGGCTTGGGGCTGAAAAATCGACAATCCCAGCATATATAATAAACCGCACAGATGAATAACTAACAAACCGGCAAAGGCACTTAAAGCAAGGGTTTCTATCTTGGCGCGCCAGCGAAAAGCCAACCAACCACACAGCCATGCCCCCGGCATAAAGCCCAAAATATAGCCAAAACTGGGTTCTTTCAGATAACCCATTCCCCCACCCTGGGCAAACACAGGCAACCAAGTTAAACCGAGAAAAATATAGGCCACCTGGGCAAGAAGCCCGGCATTTTTGCCCCCCAGACAGCCCGTTAACAATACTGCCCCAATTTGGTAAGTTATGCCTAGTTTTTGCGAAGATAGACCCGCAGCCGACCAACTAGCTAGGCTTACTGGAACAAATGTACTAAAGATTGTCAGCAACAAACCAATCAAGGCCCAGATTAACTCATTGGGAACCGATGCGGAAGTGCGCCGGGGCGGAGAGCCTCGTCCTCGACGTGATTTAGGTTGCCTGTTGGGGTTGGTATTCACCGGGGATGGGGGCTTCTCCTCCTATTAAACTAAGATCAGCCAACATCGCCTGATCCTGTTGGGGGGGTTGTCCTAGAGTGGTCAAATAATGCCCAATCAGCATAGCATTAATTCCCGATTTTAGCCCCAGATTTTGCAATTCTCCCATCACCGCCTCTCGTCCCCCGGCATAACGGAGGATTTGTTGAGGTAAGATAAACCGGAAAATAGCGATCGCTTTTAGGGCAGTCAAGGGATCCAGTTTGGGTAAATGACCTAAAGGGGTGCCACTTCTGGGGTTTAATAGGTTAATCGGCACGGATTCCACTGCTAATTCCGCCAGGGAAAAAGCTAAATCAATGCGATCAGTCCAACTTTCCCCCATACCGATAATTCCCCCCGTACAAGCTTGAATTCCCGCCGCTTTCAGGTTTTTTACCGTTTCTACCCGATCCTGCCAACTGTGGGTGGAGACGACGTTAGGATAAAAATTCTCGGAAGCTTCCAGATTGTGATTATAACGGGTAACTCCAGCTTCTTTTAAGGCCTGGGCTTGGGCAAGGGTTAACTCTCCGAGGGCGCAACAGGGTTTAATCTTGGCCGTTTCGATGATTTCTTGAACTGTGGCCAGTATTTCCTCGAATTCCTGCGATTTAGGGCTATTGTACTTTAATCCCCGGCCTTGACTAACTAAACAGAAGCGTTTGGCCCCCGCGTCGGCTGCCGCTTTCGCATGGCTGACGATTTCCTCGCGACTTTTTAAACCGTAGATAGGCGAATCTTGACCGGGATGGTGGGCGGATTGGGAACAAAAACTGCAATTTTCCGAACAACTTCCCGATTTTATGTTGATAATGCTACATAAATCTACCGTATTACCACAACAGGCCTGACGAATGCGATCGGCAGCTTCACATAAGCTGAAAATATTTTCCTGACCTTCGATCGCAGTTAAAGCTAGGGCCTCTTGCTTACTGAGTCGATCTCCGGCGATAATCTGATTAGCCCTAGTCTGTAACCAGTTTTTTAAGGCTTCTCCCTCCATGGGGATAGATTGAGTAGCGGTGTGTGTAGAGACTTGTACCACGTCGTTTATGCTCTGACTAAGTTAGGCTCATCTTATCATTATTCAGTTACCGGGGAAAGATTAATAAAAAACTTTAGAAAAAAATGCCCTTTTGTGCTAGACTACCCGCAAAAGTTATCTTGTCTCCGATTTTATGAAAGTTATTCCCACGGAAATTCCTGATGTTTTAATCATTGAACCGCAAGTTTACGGAGACGATCGAGGTTTTTTCTTGGAGAGTTTTAATCAGAAAGATTTTCGAGAAAAAACTGGAGTCAATACCACTTTTGTTCAGGATAATCACTCTATGTCCTTAAAAAATGTCCTGCGAGGATTGCACTATCAAATCCCCAATCCCCAGGGTAAATTGGTGCGAGTGGTGAACGGTAGTGTTTTTGATGTGGCCGTGGATGCGCGTCAAAGTTCCCCCACTTTTGGGCAATGGGTAAGCTGTGTTTTAAGTGCGGAAAATAAACGTATTTTCTGGGTTCCCGAAGGTTTTGCCCATGGCTTTCTAGTTCTCTCTGAACGAGCCGAATTTCTCTACAAAACCACTAATTATTATTATCCCCAATACGAAAAAACCATTTTATGGAATGATGCCGATTTAGGGATTGATTGGCCCCTAGAGATTCCCCCGATTCTCTCCCCTAAAGACCAAGCTGGACAACCCTTTAAATCCGTGGAAGTTTTCCCCTAAAGACAATGAAAAAAGTTTTACTAATTGGTGCTAAAGGTCAAGTGGGACAAGAGTTACAAGTAACTTTACCATTCTTGGGCGAAGTTATTAGTATCGGTCGAGAAGAACTAGATTTAACTAACTCGGAAAAAATCGGCCAGTTAATTAGGGAAATTCACCCCGATTATCTGGTTAATGCCGCCGCTTATACGGCAGTGGATAAAGCCGAAACCGAGCCAGAATTAGCCTATGCTATCAATGCTACAGCCCCGAAAATCATGGCGGAATCTGCCGAGAAAATTCAAGCTAAATTTCTCCATATTTCCACCGATTATGTGTTTGATGGTCGAAAAAATACCCCCTATCTAGAAACCGATCTAACTAATCCTTTAGGGGTTTATGGACAATCAAAGTTAAGGGGAGAAGAGGAGATTAAAACTGTTAATTCTCAGGCAATTATCCTGCGTACTGCTTGGGTTTACGGCAGTTATGGCAAAAGTAATTTTGTCAAAACCATGCTGAGATTAGGCAAGGAAAGAGAGGAGTTAAAAGTAGTTGTCGATCAGGTGGGAAGTCCCACTTGGTCCAAAGATATCGCCACGGCCATTACTCAGCTTTTAATTAATGTCGATAATCCCGCAGGAATCTATAATTTTACTAATAGCGGTGTCGCCAGTTGGTTTGATTTAACTAAAGCGATTTTTGAGGAGGCAAAAATAAGCGGTATTCCCTTAAAAATTCAGAGAGTAATTCCCATTACTACTGCTGAATATCCTACCCCAGCAGTGCGTCCAGCCTACTCGGTTCTTTCCGGTCAAAAAATCTCGCAACAATTGGGTTATATTCCTCCCTATTGGCGGGATTCCCTCAAAGCTATGCTCACCCAACTATTTAATCTTTAAAACTATGAAAGCACTAATTTTATCCGGTGGTAAAGGTACGAGGTTACGTCCCCTAACCTATACTGGGGCAAAACAGTTAGTTCCCGTTGCCAATAAACCGATTTTATGGTATGGAATCGAGTCAATTGTCGCCGCAGGAATTACCGATATTGGCATTATTATCAGTCCCGAAACCGGGGAAGAAATTCGTCAGACCACGGGCAGTGGTGAACAGTTTGGGGCTAAGATAACTTATATTCGCCAAGA
Organism: Microcystis sp. M53602_WE12; assembly: GCF_030065455.1. NCBI lineage: Bacteria > Bacillati > Cyanobacteriota > Cyanophyceae > Chroococcales > Microcystaceae > Microcystis > Microcystis sp. M53602_WE12. The sequence continues at coordinate 6,362 of NZ_JASJFB010000054.1, forward strand.
TCAACCAGCCGGATTAGCTCACGCGGTCAAAACTGCCCAATCTTTCCTAGCAGATTCCCCCTTTATTATGTACTTGGGTGATAACCTAATTGAGGATGATTTATCGCCCTTTTTAGACTCTTTCCAAAAACAGTCCCTTGATGCTTTAATTCTCCTGCGAAAAGTGTCTAATCCCAGTGCTTTTGGGGTGGCAAAAGTAGATGAAACCGGCAAAGTTTTATACTTAGTCGAAAAACCCAAAGACCCCCCCTCAAATTTAGCTTTGGTGGGGATTTATTTTTTTGCCCCCACCATTCATCAAGCGATCGCATCTATTCAACCTTCGGCAAGGGGTGAGTTAGAAATTACCGACGCTATCCAAGAATTAATCAATCAAAATAAAGCAGTAGAAGCCAATAAACTACTGGGTTGGTGGTTAGATACGGGTAAAAAAGATGACTTATTAGAAGCAAATCGGATTATCCTTGATACCAGTCTAGAAATCGCTTTGCGGGGAGAAATTGATGCTAATAGTCAGGCGATCGGAAGGGTACAAATTGGTCAGGGTAGTAAAATTATTAATAGTACCATTCGCGGCCCTGTCATTATTGGAGAAAATTGTCACATCGAGAATTGTTTTATCGGTCCCTATAGCAGTGTGGCTAATGGAGTAAAATTAATCGATGCCGACATAGAACACAGTGTAATTCTCAAAGATGCCACGATTATTGGCATTCATCAGCGCATAGTTGATAGTGTGATCGGACGACGGGCAAAATTAGAAATTGCCCCCCAACGTCCCAAGGCTTTACGCTTTATGATCGGGGATGATTCCCATGTAGAATTAGTGTAGTTAATGGGGATTAACTACCCCTTTAATTAGGGTTTGCGGCAAAAAGTTTTTCCTGGGTGTAGGGTGTAGGATTTTACCGATTTTCAGAGGTTCAATTACCTAATTTTCAGGGAAAAAGTGCCTGAATTTTCCCCCCAATCACTCCAATCGCTGGCACTTTTTGATGGGAAAAAAGTCTAAAAGCCTTATCCAACAAGGTTTTTAGATTTATTCAGCCAACCCTAACTATGTTATAATCAAGAGTCTGACCTATTTTACCGTTCTAGAACTATGACGCAACAGTATCGCATTACCCTACTACCCGGCGATGGCATCGGGCCGGAAATCCTCGCTGTCACCGTAGAGATACTGAAAGTCATCGCTAAAAAATTTGACCTCCAGTTTGACTTCCAAACCGCTTTAATTGGAGGGGCAGCCATTGATGAAACCGGCAGTCCCCTCCCCGAAGCAACCCTGAGCGCCTGTAAAAATAGTGATGCTGTTCTCTTGGCCGCTATTGGGGGTTATAAATGGGATAATTTGCCTCGGCAGCAAAGGCCAGAAACGGGATTATTAGGCTTAAGATCCGGTTTAGGTCTTTTTGCTAATTTACGTCCTGCCACCATTTTTCCGCAATTAATCGACGCTTCTAGTCTCAAACGGGAGATTATCGAGGGAGTGGATATCATGGTCGTCCGGGAATTGACCGGGGGTGTTTACTTCGGTCAACCGAAGGGGATTTTTGAGACGGAAACGGGAGAAAAATGCGGTGTAAATACCATGGTTTACTTGGAATCGGAGGTGGACCGCATCGCTAAGGTAGCCTTTGAAATTGCCCAAAAACGCGGCAATAAACTCTGTTCCGTCGATAAAGCTAATGTTCTTGATGTTTCCCAACTCTGGCGCGACCGGATGACGAAAATGGCCGCTAATTATCCCGATGTGGAACTTTCCCATCTCTACGTCGATAACGCAGCCATGCAGTTAGTCCGGGCCCCCAAACAATTTGATACTATCGTCACGGGCAATTTATTCGGTGATATTCTCTCCGATGAAGCGGCCATGTTAACCGGTAGTATCGGAATGTTACCCTCCGCTAGTTTAGGGACTGCTGGGGTGGGAGTTTTTGAACCCGTCCACGGTTCGGCCCCAGATATCGCCGGCCAAGATAAAGCCAATCCGATCGCCCAGATTCTCAGTGCTGCTATGATGTTAAGATATGGGCTAAATCAGCCTTTAGCGGCAGCAGCACTGGAAAAAGCCGTAGAAAAAGTCTTAGAGTTCGGTTATCGTACCGGAGATATTTTCTCGGAAGGTATGACCTTAGTGGGATGCCAAGCTATGGGCCAGGCCATCCTAAAAGTTTTAGAATCCTAACAAAAGTGGCATAATCGGAAATCGTCATATACCATTGATTTAATAAATATGTCAATTTAATCGTGGGGAGACGAGTGCTATGGTAGCCCTATCCGAGAAAACAGAACAACAACGTGTCGATATGGAAATTCCAATTTTGTTAGATCCTACTGTCTTACGGGCGGCCAGACGCATTTATCGCATCTACTGTACCCTCAATAGCAGAGTTAGTAAACGTCCTTTCGGTGTCGCTATTAACCGCGACAATCATCGGGGCCAATTAATTTTTAACAATAAACCGATTCTTCTCCCCGGTGAATGTTTCGTCCCGATTAAGCAAATCGAATCAGAAGCCTATTAATTTTTGTGAAGATTTGCCCTAAATATCTTGCCAAACGTCAGCTAATACCCACTGGCGTAATTTTTTTGTCTAATATAGGGTTTGCTGAATAAATCTAAAAACATTGTTCGATAAGACTTTTAGACCTTTTTGAAATCCAAAAGTACCGGCCATTGGAGTAATGGGGGGGAAAATTCCTGGACTTTTTCCCTGAAAATCGGTAAAACCCTACACCCCACACCCTACACCCCACACCCCACACCCAAGACAAACTTTTTGCCGCAAACCCTAATATAAAAAGATGTTCGGGAATAATCTTAACTCTACCCTAATCCAAGACCTCGATCGCCTAGAAAATCGTCTTCGGGAAATTCCCCTCGAACCGGGGGTTTACTTCCTGCGCGACCAAAATGGCGAAATTCTCTACATCGGTAAATCCAAAAAACTCCGGTCTAGAGTCCGTTCCTATTTTCGTCCCAGTCAACCCCTCAGTCCCCGCATTGCTTTGATGGTGCGACAGGTGACGGAAATTGAATTTATCGTCACCGACACGGAAGCAGAATCTTTGGCCCTGGAAGCTAATCTAATTAAACAACATCAGCCCCATTTTAATACTCTCCTCAAGGACGATAAAAAATATCCATACATTTGTATTACTTGGTCGGAAACCTACCCGCGCATTTTTATTACCCGCAAACGTAGCATAAATAACCAAAAAGACCGTTATTATGGTCCCTACGTCGATACAAGGCTGCTGCGCCACACTTTACACCTAATTAAACGCACTTTTCCCCTGCGTCAACGTCCCCAACCTCTTTTTAAAGACCGTCCCTGTTTAAATTATGATATCGGTCGTTGTCCAGGGGTTTGTCAAAAATTAATCAGTCCCCAAGATTATCGGGAAACCTTGCAGAAAGTGGCGATGATTTTTCAGGGAAGGACGGGAGAATTATTAGACAAATTAGCGACAAAGATGCTCGCAGCGTCGGAAAACCTAGATTTTGAACAAGCGGCCACGATTAGGGATCAAATTCGCGGATTACAGGCTCTTAATACCGATCAAAAAGTCTCTTTACCCGATGATACCGTATCCCGGGACGCGATCGCTTTAGCTAAAGACGAGCAGCATTGTTGCATACAATTATTCCAAGTGCGTTCTGGTCGTTTGGTGGCACGTTTGGGATTTTTTGCCGATAGTCAGTCAGCAAACGAGGGAGAAATCCTGCAAAAAGTCCTGGAAGAACATTATTTATCGGTGGAAGGGGTGGAAATTCCCAGCGAAATCCTGCTACCCTGCGAATTACCGGAAGGTGAGGTGTTAGCGGGGTGGTTAAGGGAAAAAAAAGGTCGCAAAGTCGAGTTAACTGTCCCCCAACGGCAAAGTAAAGCGGATTTATTAGCTATGGTCGAGAAAAACGCTCTTTATGAGTTAGAAAAGACGAAAAGAAGCGCCGACCGAGATTTACAGTCTTTGCAGGATTTAGCGGTAATTCTCGATTTACCGGCACTACCCCACCGCATCGAGGGTTATGATATTTCTCATATTCAGGGTTCTAATGCAGTCGCGTCGGGAGTGGTGTTTATCGATGGGGTGGCCGCTAATCAACATTATCGTCACTATAAAATCAAAAATCCCGAAGTTAAAATCGGCCATTCCGATGATTTTGCCAGTTTAGCAGAAGTAATTCGCCGGCGTTTCCGTCGTTATGCCGAAAATACCGATAATATTGCCGAAAGTGATGATTTTCCCGATTTGGTCATGATTGATGGGGGAAAAGGACAATTATCAGCAGTGGTGACAGTTTTAGGGGAGATGAATTTATTAGAACAGGTAAAAGTTGTTAGTTTAGCTAAACAGAGAGAGGAGATTTTTTTACCGGGGGAATCCTCTCCTTTAGAGACAGATAAGGAACAACCCGGAGTGCAATTATTGCGTCGAGTCAGGGATGAAGCGCATCGCTTTGCTGTTAGCTTTCACCGACAACAAAGGATGCAAAAAAGTCGCCGTTCCCGTCTTGATGAGATACCCGGGTTAGGTTTTAAGCGACAAAAAGATTTATTAGCTCATTTTCATTCTCTGGATTATATTCGCGAAGCTTCCCTAGAACAATTGCAACAGGTGACAGGAATTGGCGAACAATTAGCTAAGGAAATTTATAATTATTTTCATCCTAAGTAGGCTATCCATTAGTCGGATCTTTCTTAACAAAAAGAGAAGAAACTTAAGGTTCTTCGTTACTTGGTATGGTTCGATCAGGGGGCATAAATAGGCTAAATCCTTATCTGGCAAGAGACTTAATTGATTAGCTCGTTCTAGATTGAAAACAATTGGCAAAAATCGAAGCAATGTCTTTCTATATAAGGGTTTCATCCCTTATAACTCCCGTCCATTGCATAACACAAACCGAAGAACCATAATCTCCTGACTACTGACTACTGACTACTGACTACTGACTACTGACGACCGGCTACTGACTCCTAACACCCTAGTCAGTCGGGGACTGAGGAGAGATTTTCAAAGAGGAAATGGCCCCTTCTTCTATCGGGGTTTCTGATGTATTCCTTTCCCCATCGAGAGAAGGGGTTTTTTTGCCGCCAGAACCGCCACTTTTCGGGGGTTTCGAGGAGAGGAATTGGGCCTCGAACTGTTTGATCAGCACATACAACACCGGGACGAGAAATAAACTCAACACCGTGGAAATCAGATAACCGCCTAGGATTGCAGTTCCCAGAGACCAACGACTCATCGCTCCGGCGCCGGAAGCGATAACCAAGGGCAAGAAACCGACTAAACCGGAAATAGCCGTCATCAGAATCGGTCTTAAGCGTTCCGTCGAGGCCCGGGCTGCCGCATCGGGAATACTTAAACCCAAAGTACGGGACTGGTTAGCGAATTCCACGATTAAAATCGCATTTTTAGCCGCTAAACCGATCAACATGACCAAAGCCACCTGAGCATAGATATTATTATTCACCGCCGGGAACAGACTACCCACTTGTAGGAAATTCGCCCGCAACAGTAAGGCCCCCATGGCCCCTAGGATCGCTAGGGGAACGGTAATCATGATGATAATCGGGTCAATGTAGCTTTCGTACTGGGCCGCAAGGACGAGGAAAACCACGATAAAGGCTAATCCGAAGATAACTGGGGCAGCCCCGGCGGAAGTTTTTTCTTGGAAAGCTGTACCCGTCCAAGCGTAACCGAAACCGGGCTGCAGGACTTTCCGACAAACATCTTCCATCACTGCGATCGCCTGTCCCGTACTAAAACCGGGGGCGGGACTACCCTGAACGTTAATCGAGGGATAGAGGTTAAAGTTAGTGATAATCGGTGGATAGGTGAAGCGTTTGACGCTAACCAAACCCGATAGGGGAATATTGGCCCCGGTACGGGAACGGACGTAAAGACGGTTAATATCTTCAGGATTAGAGCGATAATCCGCTTCTGCTTGGGCAAAGACTCGATACAAGCGATCGCCTAAGACGAATTGGTTGACGAAGTTGGAACCGAGATAGGTTTGCAGGGTTCCGAAAACGGCCTGCATATCGACGTTTTGCGCCTGTAGCTGGTTGCGATTGATGGAAAGTTCCAGCATCGGCGTGTCGGTGGTAAATTGGGTGAAAATTCCCGATAATTCCGGTCTTGTTCGGGCCTCGGCCATGACGTTATTAGCGTTGGCAATCAAAGCGTCCATGGGGAAAGAAGCGCGGTTTTGGATAAATAACTCGAAACCGCCGGTAGAACTTAATCCATCCACGGGGGGCGCATTAACGGCGAAAGCGCGAGCATCTGGGACTTTAGTGGCTAATTGTTGGTTAATTTTCCGCAGAACCCCGAAAACCGACTTATCTTCGCCGGGCCGTTCCGACCATTCTTTTAACTTGACAAAAAATAGTCCTTGGTTGCTACCACTTCCGGCAAAACTAAAGCCCGCCATACCGACAAAGTGTTCGATTTCTTCGATACCGTCGAGAATTTCTTCGTTAATCTGACGGATAACCTGGTCGGTGTAGCGCAGGGAAACCCCGGGGGGTGCTTGCACCAAAACGAAGGCATAACCTTGGTCTTCTTCGGGGATAAAACCCTGGGGAGTGGTGCTATAACTCCAAGCTGTGAGAAAGAGGGCGGCGATAAAGAAGGGTAACACTAAAAAACGGATGCGGATCAGAAATTCGATCGAGCGTCGATAGCCTTCTTTAACTGCGTTGAAACCCCGATTAAAGCCCTCGAAAAACAGTCCCAAGGGGCCGCGGGTGCGTTGGGGCGCTTTCATGATAATCGCCGACATGGTGGGGGAAAAACTGAGGGCGTTAAAGGTGGAGATGATAATTGAAGCGGAGATGATGACGGCAAATTGTCGATAAACGATCCCCACCGTACCGGGGAAGAAGGTGACGGGAATAAAAACTGCCAGCAGTACAAGAGAACTAGCAATCACCGCCGAGGTTAACTCGCCCATGGCATCGAGGGCAGCTTGAAATGGCCGCATTCCCTGCCGTAATTTTTCCGATACCGCTTCTACGATCACGATGCCGTCGTCCACCACTAAACCGGTGGCCAGAATGACGGCAAACAAGGAGAGGTTATTGAGAGAATAGCCTAAAGCCAGGGCGACGGCCATGGTTCCGATCAAAGATACGGGAATAGCGATCGCCGGAATGATCGTGGTGCGCCAATCCTGAAGGAAGATAAAAATGACGAGAATAACCAGTAAAATCGCCTCCACCAGAGTGCTAAAGGCTTCTTCCAGGGAAGCGGCGACAAAAGCCGTATTATCGAGGGTAATGGCGATATTTAACCCCGGGGGGAAACTTGGTTCTAGTTCCGCCATTTTTTCTTTTACCAGTTTGGCAGTATTCCAAGCGTTGGAACCGGGTAACTGATAGACGATATAGACGACGGCGGGGGATTTGTCGAAATAGGCGGCGGTACTGTAGCTTTCGGCTCCGATTTCTGCGCGTCCTACGTCTTTAATTCGGATTAAATCGCCATTTTCCCCGACTTTGACGACAATATTTTCCGCTTCCTCCCCGGTGGCCACCCTACCAACGGCGCGAATGGCGATCTGGAATTGCTGCTCTTCGGGACTGGGATCACCGCCAATTGTCCCCGCACCCACCTGAATATTCTGTTCTCGGATCGCCTGTACTACTTGTTCCGCCGATAC
>NZ_JASJFB010000207.1:0-1549 GCF_030065455.1 Microcystis sp. M53602_WE12
ATGGGAGTGATCAGGGGGAAATTCAGGGACTTTTTCCCTGAAAATTAGGTAATTGACCCCCTCAAAATCGGTAAAACCCCACACCCCACACCCCACACCCTACACCCTGCCCCTAGGAAAAACTTTTTCAGCAGACCCTAATTACTGTCATAATATTTCTCAAAAAAAGAGGAGAAAAAAGCAAGTTCTCCCCTTCTCTCCTCCAGTCTAGCGATTAATTACATTGAAACAGCAGTGAGTAATTTTTTACTATTCACCGCTTTAGTAAGCACCGTTATTTTTGGGAAAAACCACAACACCGATAGTTCTGAAGATTACCCAGATATCAGTTAACCAGTTACGCGAATTAACGTAATACACATCCATCTGCACCCGCAGGGGATAGGGTATGTCATTACGTCCCGAAACTTGCCATAAACCAGTCAAACCGGGGCGAATAGTTAAAACTTTGTCGATGCGATTGCCATATTTCTGCAATTCTTCGGGAACTAAAGGCCGCGGACCGACGACGCTCATATCTCCTCGCAGGACGTTCCAGAATTGGGGAAACTCGTCTAAACTGGTTAAGCGGAGAAATTTGCCAATCCAAGTTATGCGAGGATCGTCCTTAAGCTTGAAATTATCCTCGAATTCTGCCCGCAGTTGGGGAGAGTCTTCCATCAGTCTCTCTAACACCTTATCAGCATCCATTACCATAGTACGGAACTTGATACAGTTGAAATGCTGGAAGTTTTGACCGACGCGCTTCTGCACATAGAAGACCGGACCGGGGGAACTAATCGCGATCAATAAGGCTAAGATTAAATAAAGCGGCGAAAAGAAAATTAGAACCGATAGGGAGAAAACGATATCGAATAATCGTTTTGAGGTATCGCCGTCTAAAGCTATTAACCAAGATTTTTGATGCCGTCTACCAGAGACCGAAGGTTTGAACCCTCGCTTCATCAAAGCTTGTAGAGCCTTGACGGAGATAAGTTGGCTATTAGCAGTCATCTTACTCCTTCACATCACACACACCACACAGTACCCATGATAAAGCCACAAGACCGAAAAAACAAGTCTTCTGGCCAATAACTGGCACTGGCCATTTTAGAGCCTTTGTACTGAAAAATCTCTAATTAGGGTTTACTGAAAAAGTTTGTTGCTGGGATTAGGAGTCAGTCCCGATGAAAAAATTTTCACCCCCACAGATGAAAGAGGTTTCCTTCCCTACACCCTACACCCCACACCCCACACCCCACACCCTACACCCTCTTTCAAGTCAGGAGTCTGGGGAGTCAGGAGTCTGGGGAGTCAGTAGTCAGCAGATTGCTTTTATTTAGGGTTTGCTGAATAATGGTAAAACCCTTTTAAAATAAAGCTTTTGACCTGTTAAAGTCCGATGTTAGTGCTGCGAAAATAGGATTGGGACGTTCAAAAACCTTGCATTATCCTTCTTGTAGTACATCGCTTGGTACAAAAAACAAGGGCAACAAAGCCTAAAACGACCGGCTCCTGACGACCGGCTACTGACTCCTACCCCCAGGAAAAACTTTTTCAGCAGACCCTA
>NZ_JASJFB010000595.1:0-2687 GCF_030065455.1 Microcystis sp. M53602_WE12
CACACCCCACACCCCACACCCCACACCCCACACCCTACACCCCACACCCCACACCCCACACCCAACCCCCAAGACCTGATTGCTATATCATAAGAAAGACAGGGGAAATCTTAAAAAAATCGAGAAAGTTTTCCCCCTCGATTACTTTTTCCCATAAAAAAAACTGCACTAGAGGTAACTGTTAATGGTCGTTAGTCGTGATAAGGCTCCCACGGCACAGGAAACGTTTATGCAAATGGCACAGGCGGCCGGTTTACGCGGTCGCTTGTTGATTACATTGGGTTTACTGATTCTGCTCCGTTTTGGGATGTTTGTACCGATACCTGGTTTGGATCGGGCAAGATTAGCAGAAATTATTCAAGGTAACGCCGCTTTGGGAATCCTTGACCTGTTTACCGGGGGAGGATTATCGACGTTAGGGATTTTTGCCCTCGGCATTCTTCCCTATATCAACGCCTCAATTATCGTGCAACTGCTCACCGCTGCCCTTCCTTCTTTGGAAGATTTACAGAAAAATGAAGGAGAAGCAGGACGGCGAAAAATTGCCCAAATTACCCGTTATATTGCCTTTGGTTGGGCAATTATTCAAAGTATCGGCATTACTCTCGGTTTATTGGTGGCTAACGGCGTTGTGGCCGGAACTTTACCCTCGATCGCCGCTACGGTTCTCGCTTTAGTGGCCGGTTCTATGTTCGTGATGTGGATTTCGGAACTGATCACAGAACGCGGTCTGGGAAATGGAGCATCTTTGCTGATTTTTGTCAACATTGTCGCTGTTTTACCGAAAACCCTCGGTGATACGATTACTTTTGCTCAACAGGGTGGCCGACAAGCGATCGCTCAAGTGGTGATTCTCTTGCTGGTTTTCTTGGTGATGATTATCGGCATTGTTTTTGTTCAGGAAGGAACCCGTCGGATTCCGATTGTTTCTGCCCGTCGTCAGGTGGGTCGTCGTCTCTATCGGGAAAGAACCAGTTATCTACCCCTACGACTCAATCAAGGGGGCGTGATGCCGATTATTTTCGCCTCGGCAGTGTTGGTCTTACCTTTCCAATTGGTGCAAGCTTTACCCACGGATAACCCGGTCGGTCAGGTTTTAGTCCAGTTGGTTAATGCTCTGCGTCCCGATAGTTGGGGTTATGTGGCTTTTTATAGCTTACTAATTCTCGGTTTTAGTTTCTTCTACGCTTCCCTGATCGTTAACCCCAAGGATATGTCCCAAAACCTGAAAAAAATGGGGGCCAGTATTCCGGGGATTCGGCCAGGGACCGCTACTACTAATTATCTGGAAGGGGTGCTGAATCGTCTCACCCTTTTGGGCGCTCTCTTTTTAAGTTTGGTGGCTACTGTGCCGACTGTAGTAGAAAGCGCCACCGGTGTCACCACTTTTCGCGGTTTGGGGGCAACTTCCCTGTTAATTCTGGTGGGGGTGGCGATCGATACTGCGAAACAAATTCAAACCTATGTCATGTCTCAACGCTATGAGGACATGATTAAAAAGTAGTTAGATAGTTAACCAGTGACCTTTTACCGGTTACTGGTTATTTTTTCCCTTAAAACCCTATATTTAATCCATGAGCAAACGGATCGGTGTGATATTTTTGGGACCGCCCGGATCGGGAAAAGGTACTCAAGCGGCAAAATTAGCGGAATCTCTGACGATTCCCCATATTTCTACCGGTGAAATTTTACGTCAAGCAATTACAGAGAAGACAGAACTTGGTCAACAAGCACAAGCTTATGTGGAAAAGGGCGAATTAGTCCCCGATGAGTTGTTATTAGGTTTAATTCAGGAACGTTTAAAACAGCCTGACAGTGCTAAGGGTTGGATTCTTGATGGGTTTCCCCGCACGGTGGCACAGGCGAGCTTTTTAGACGCATTACTGGAAGAATTGGCCGATAGTTACACATTTGTGGTCAATTTGGCTGTACCAGATACGGTCTTAATTGAGCGTCTCATGCAACGGGGTCGTCAAGATGATACTAAAGAAACGATCTCCCGTCGCCTACAGGTTTATATCGACCAAACTGCCCCCGTTTTAGATTATTACGGTCAAAAAGGCACTCTTAACCATATCGACGGTAATCAACCGATGGACGCGGTTACTGCCGCTTTAACAGCAGTTGTCATTCCTGTGTAAAGTTTGTCTCAGTGATCAGTAATCAGTAATCAGTGATCAGTAATCAGTGATCAGTTATCAGTCATCAGTGATCAGTAGGTTGGGTTGAAGCATGAAACCCAACGCCCGCATGGGTTACGCTACCGCTAACCCATCCTACAAATAATTGTGCCTCCCTACTTATACTAAATCCAGTTATTAAAAACTGATTATTTATTCCCTCTTTTGCCTCTTGCATGAGTGCCTGTCCTGATATGTAGCCTATACTCAACGGATTTAGTATTATAAGTTTTTTATATCAAACAGCCGTTAATAGTTGAGCATATTAAAATTTACATTTCGCAATATTTATCTTTTCTTAAGAATTTATTGAAAATAATTCTCATTTGTTTACGAGGTTGCAATACTTCCAGCGATTATGGTATAACTGGACTTCCCCCATACAGAAATACTAAAAAATTAACAAAACCCTTACTGCCTGGAGCTTCTCAGAAAAAATTGAAAAGACGCTACTGGGTACATTTTCCCTTTGAAAATGGCTGTACCGTTGACTGTATCTAGAGTAGA
>NZ_JASJFB010000730.1:0-5277 GCF_030065455.1 Microcystis sp. M53602_WE12
ATGGGAGTGATCAGGGGGAAATTCAGGTACTTTTTCCCTGAAAATTAGGTAATTGACCCCCTCAAAATCGGTAAAACCCCACACCCCACACCCTACACCCTACACCCTGCTTCTAGGAAAAACTTTTTCAGCAGACCCTACATAGCTGATGGGTGAGAATGGGGTCAAAAAATGCGTGAGTAACCAAAACAAAATCCTTCGACTGTCGTACAGAAATTAATGAAAATTAAAGCGGAAAGACAAGCAAAAAGGCAAAGTTTATGATGTTGCAATATCTGATGGATGACAATATTGACCCATTTTATGTTAAGCAATTACGGAGAAAAAATAGAGATTTAGTGGTTTGGGCAATCGGAGAACCCAATGCACCAGAAAAGGAAACATTAGACCCAGAAATTCTGACCTGGTGTGAGATAAATAATTTTATTCTTAATACAGGTATGAGTATCAGGATAAAAACTAATCAAATCTAAACTAGGCTAATATTCTGGGATATTTCTAGACCATAATAGCCAGAAATTACTGTAATTTGATGGGCGGAGTCGGACTCGAACCGACATGAGGGGCTGCCTCGCCACATTTTGAGTGTGGTGCGTCTACCAATTTCGCCATTCGCCCTTGGCATTAGCTTTATCATTATAACCCATTTTTGGACTCTTTAACAAATTGTGATAATCGGGGGAACTAGCCCAACGATCGATTTCTCGCGCGCGTAGGACGGGGAGGGGATGGGTTAACTGTTGGGTTTGCAAACCCTTTAACATTTCGCCAATTTCCGAGGCGCTGACGGCATCGTAGGACTTGGCCTGATCGATAAAAGCCTCTAAATTTAATAAAGGTGCGAGACTGGGGGAACCTCCGGCTAACTTCATTAACACCGACATGACGATTTTTGGGTCTTGAACTGCCAATAAAGCCGCTCGATCGCAGCTAAACTCGGCGCAGCGCACCCATGCTAACATTCTCTCCTGTAGGGATCGTGCTAACATTGTCCCCCAATTGGGCAGTAATCCCGCCGCTAGGACCATAATATTGGCTAAAGTGAGATAAACGCCGTGTTCACATTTGAGATGACCTAATTCGTGGGCCATTACCGCTTGAATTTCTGCGGGAGTCAGCATTTCGATTAGGGAAGTGTGCATCACCATAAACGGTTTTTTGCCCCGCATGGCGAAGGTATAGGCGTTAGGAACGGGGTTTTGTTGAATGTATAATTGAGGTGGTTCTAAGTCGAGAATTCGGCAAGCTTCTAGGAGGAGATTATGCAGGTCGGGTAATTGTTTTTCCCCCACCAAAACACTAGCAGCAATATTATTTAAGTAAAAGAATTCCTCAGCGACGGAACCTAACAAACTTCTCACGGCTATATCTAACCCAGGCAACTGTTTAAGGGAGTTAGTGGCCTCTAGGTCGATGGGATGCCGAAAATCATTGGCTTTTAAGCCGAGTAATAACTGTTTTGATAATTCCATATTCTTATTCATTTAACCAAGCTTTGACGCGTTCTAAACTTTTCCAATTGGGTTTTCTAGCTAAACCATCGGCGATATTTTCATCCACTTCTTGGCGAACTTCTTTGTTTAAACTAACTAATTGTTGTACCAGTTCGATATGTTCTCTAACTCCGGCGGTTTTGGTTTCCAACATAGCTAAAACCAAATTGATCCGGTTTTGGGGGGAAACTTTATCGAGTTTAACGGCTTTTTGGGCGGCTTTTAGGGCTAATTCCGGTTTATCGGTGAGCATATATAACCAAGCCAAACAGGACCAAACGGCGGCATTTTTCGGACTGCGATCGCTTAATTGTTTAAATTCCGGCAATAAACTGGCGGCGCTTTCTCCCTGTTGGTAGCGTTCTAAACCTTGTTCGAGGGTAAAATTGGCGGTTTCTGTCATTTTCAGTTGCGGGGTTAATCAAGGAGCAAATTTAACGGTTATCGGCGTATTACACAAAGCTAGTACAATTTACCTTTATCTAGTATTCTAGCAAAATTTGTCCCTTTGTCAGCAAAATTTTAAAAGACGATGCCGCGTTCTCGCCAGATCATCAATAAGCCACTCATCGAAACGAATAACATCACTGCTTGTTTAAATTGTTGGGGACTCATTTTTTCTAAAACTTTTTGTCCTAACCAATTGCCCGGCCAGGCCGCTAATCCTAACAATAAACCGTAACCGAGAAAAGGCAGATGTAAAACTCCAAAGGCTGCGTAGGCGATTAATTTGGCCACATGAACTACTACCATGTGAACGGATTTCGTTGCCACCATTGGTTCTTTAACTAGCCCATAGTTGATATAAAACAGGTTCATCATCGGGCCGGTACTACCGACTAATCCTGAGAGGAAAGCGTAGATAAATCCCGAGGGCATAAAATACCAAGTTTTAATCTCAAAAAAAGGATTTTCTTCTTGGGGAAATAATTGTTTAAGCGAGGATAAAACCAGAAAAATTCCCAAAACTAGCGGCAACCATTTGAATTGTAAATGGGCAAAGACAAAAGCGCCGAGGGTAGATCCCATAATTGCGCCGGGTAGATACCACACCGTCGAGGGCCAGTCAATGGCCCGCCAATACATTCCCATGCGTTGGACGTTACCGAGTAGCATCCCCGTGGTTAAAACTGGAGGAATGACGGCAGCATCGAGAAACCAACCTAAAACGGGGAGTAGAATCAGGGGGCTGCCCCCACCAGCAAGGGTGCTAAAAAACCAAGCTAGACTACCTGCCAACATCAAGGTAACAATGATCATCGAGTTGTAAAGTTAATTCACAAAGAGTTACTTAATCTATTATGATATCCTCTTTGGGGTCTTCATCGGTATAATGCCATTCCACATTGGGCATAGCCTCGAAAGCTTGCCGGACGTAATCTTCCCAGAGTTTCCGCATTTTGGCTAGGTAGGGATCTCCTAGGCGCAATTGTAACTTATGACGTAGGCTTAGGCTATTAGCTTCATACATACTCAAATAGATAGGCGGTCCGACGGAAATATTCGATTTCATGGTCGAATCGATGGAAAGTAAGGCACATTTGGCCATTTCCTCTAGGGGTGTATCATAGGTAATGGTGCGATCAAGAATCGGTTTACCGTATTTAGTTTCACCTATCTGTAAAAAGGGCGTTTCTTTGGTGGCTTGAATATGATTTCCTTGGGGATAAATCAGGAATAATTGCTGGTCTTCTCCTTTAATTTGTCCCCCAAGAATAAAGTTACATTTAAAATCAATATTATCTTTTTCTAGCCAAGTTCTTTCCCTAGCTTGTACTTGACGACTTTTATCACCGATATAGTGGGCGATATCGTAGAGATGATTCAGAGAATGGAGATTTTTATCCTCTTGATTGTGCAGGTCTCTTTTTAGTTCGTGAATCACTCCTTGGCTAATCGATAAATTGCCGGATGTGCAGACCATAATTACCCTTTCTCCCGACACCGAAAAATCAAATAATTTCCGATAGGCCGAGATATAATCGACTCCCGCATTTGTACGAGAATCCGCCCCCATAACAATGCCAAAACGATTGATAATTCCTAAACAGTAAGTCATTATAAATTATGAATTATGAATTATGAATTGGGAAGTGGGGAGATGAGAGTGCCAGAGTTGGGATAAAAAAGCTAAATTCTGACGACCAACGACTGATAACTGATAACTGAATTAAGCCATAACCATACCACCATCGACGTTAAAGACTTGACCGGTGATATAAATAGCGGCGGGATCGGCGGCTAAAAAACGCACCATTCCGGCTACTTCTTCCGGTTTTCCATAACGGGAGAGGGGGATATATTTGAGAATTTCATCTGCTTTGAGGTCATGAGTCATATCGGTTTCAATAAAGCCGGGGGCCACGGCATTAACAGTAATGCCTCGACTGGAAAATTCTTTGGCTAAAGTTTTTGTTAAACCGATAACACCAGCTTTAGCGGCACTGTAATTAGATTGACCCGGATTACCCATCAAACCGGATACGGAAGTGATGTTAATTATGCGGCCGCTTTTCTGTTTTAACATCAATTTACTGACGGCGCGAGTGCAGAGAAAAACCCCGGTTAAATTGAGATCGATGACCGCTTGCCAGTCTTCTAATTTCATTCTTAACATTAGGGTATCCCGGGTAATACCGGCATTATTAACTAAGACATCAATATGACCGAATTTTTGCTTGGTACTGTCCACTAAATTATCCACTTCTTCGCTTTTAGCCACATCTGCTTGTAGAGCTATTGCCTTTCCCCCGGCCGCGGTAATTTCTTCGACAACGGCATCGGCAGCACTGCTAGATTTAGCATAGTTCACCACTACAGTAGCACCCTGGCTGGCTAATTCCAAGGCGATCGCTTTACCGATCCCTCGCGAGGCCCCGGTTACTATGGCTACTTTGTCTTGTAAATGCTGGCATTCTGCGGGTAATAGTTTCATAATTTTCTGCATTCCCCAAATAATCGTCAAATCTCAAGAGAAAACTTTGTACTGATAACTTTGCTCAAAACAATTCATTATCTCACAAGCGGGTTAATTTGACCGCAGCCATCCTCAAGTGCGATCGCTCTGTCCCCACTTTCCTGTATAGTATCAGGGAGAATTGGCCGCCACTAATTGATCGAGTTGTTGCTGCATCAAATAACAGACTTTCTCATAACATTCGCGTACATAACGGCGGTCCCGGGCTGCTTTTTTGCCGTAACGTTCAAAAATAATTGGGGGACAAACCCGCGTCTGTATCGATACGGGTAAGGGAATATTCGGCAAGGGACCGATAGCTAGTCCCCAGGGTAAACCGAAATAGATGGGACAGGTCCCGGGGTCAATACCGAAAGGCCAAGGCATACCCTGTTTATGCAATTCTTTTAATTGAGGATAAATATCTTCGAGGACAAACAGAGTCGAGTGAGCGCCGTGGGAAATGGCGGGAATAATCGGCACTTCGTACTGTAAAGCTAGTTTAACAAAAGCTTGATTACCGGCAAAATAAATTTTATTTCTTAAACTGTGGGGACGGAAAACATCCGCAGCACCTCCCGGATAAATGAGGACACTAGCGCCACTATTTAAAGCAGCGATCGCCATTTTGGGATGGGCATGAACGGCCCCCATTTGGGCTGCTAGACTAGCTTGGGGTGGAAAAAATCGCCAGACTCGCGAATCCATCAAACCATAGACTAAGCGATCGCTGCCAAAGCGTTGAAACCAATCATACATCATCATAAACATATCGGGAGCCGCTAAACCGCCGTTGTGGGAGCCGATGAATAATACCTGTCCTGAGGG
>NZ_JASJFB010000522.1:0-3259 GCF_030065455.1 Microcystis sp. M53602_WE12
ATTGCTTCGATTTTGGCCAATTGTTTTCTATCTAGAACGAGCTAATCAATTGAGTCTCTTGCCCTATAAGGATTTAGTCGATTTATGCCCCCTGATCGAATCATACCAAGTAACGAAGAGCCATTGAATTAGCAACGATAGATATACGCTTCAGCCGTCGAACTACTTATTAATTAGTACACAGGCTAAAAGCAAGCTGTGACTGGGTTATAATTTTTGGAGATGTCTAAAGCACGACGTTTTTAAAAATTTTCAGCTATGTATTTCCGAGAAATCGACTAAAAACGTTGCCAGATAAGGATTTGAGAGAATGACATAAGAGAGAATGAAACGACCCAAGGGGCAAGGGGAGGTGTTGCCCCTTGCCTGTTGCCTCTTGCCTCATCTCAACAAGCAATTTAAATACGCGGGCAGCTTATTGTGTTGGGTGAGGTGGGAACCCTAACCGTTGTATGATTGAACAATGCGAAGACTCACAATGACTCGACCCGACGACTGGCACCTTCATCTCCGCGATGGTGCGGCAATGAAAGCGGTTCTACCCCATACGGTGCGTCAGTTTGCCCGTGCCATTATCATGCCGAATTTAAAGCCCCCAGTGCGCTCAGTGGCTGATGCTGCCTCCTATCGCGAGCGCATTCTGGCAGCAGTTCCAGAGGGTCAACAGTTCGAGCCACTGATGACCCTATATCTCACCGATAATACCAGTCCCGAAGAAATCGTGGCGGCGAAAGCCTCCCAGTTTGTCAAAGCGGTGAAATACTACCCGGCCGGTGCGACAACTAATTCCGACTTGGGGGTGACGGACCTTCGTAGGTGCGATGGCGTTTTGGCAGCGATGGAGCAGCTGGATATGCCGCTACTACTGCACGGAGAAGTCACCGATGGTGATATTGATGTGTTCGATCGAGAGAAAGTGTTCATTGAGAAGCACTTAATCCCACTGATAACAAGATTTCCGAAACTGCGGGTGGTGTTTGAACACATTACCACTGCCGATGCGGTCAAGTTTGTTCTATCTGCTAACAACAATGTCGCCGCCACAATTACGCCCCAACATTTATTATTTAGCCGAAACATTCTCTTTACTGGTGGCATTCGTCCTCATTTTTATTGCCTGCCGATTTTGAAACGAGAGGATCATCGTTTGGCACTTTTGCAAGCGGCAACATCGGGCAATCCCAAGTTTTTTCTAGGGACCGATAGCGCGCCCCATTCTCGCTACAGCAAAGAAAGTTCCTGTGGCTGCGCGGGTTGTTATTCAGCCCTGCACGCTCTAGAGTTGTACGCAGAAGCTTTTGAGAGTGTCGATGCAATTGAGCAACTGGAAGGGTTTGCCAGCTTTCACGGTCCAGATTTTTATCAACTCCCCCGAAATACCGAACAAATCACCTTAACCAAAACCCCTTGGCGCATTCCCGATGAATTGCCATTTCCCGAATCCGGACTGGTGCCGTTACGAGCGGGTGAAGAGATAACCTGGCAATTAGGGGAATAAAAACCGCCAGTCTTGGTAGTTGCGGTCAAGAATTGACGATTAGTTAGGGCTGGCTGAATAAATCTAACAACCTTGTTGGATAAGGTTTTTAGACTTTTTTTCCCTCAAAAAGTGCCGACCATTGGAGTGATTGGGGGGAAAATTCCGGGACTTTTTCCCTGAAAATTAGGTAATTGACCAGGTGAAAATCGGTAAAACCCTACACCCTACACCCTACACCCTGTCCCCACGAAGAACTTTTTGCCGCAAACCCTAGTTATTTCCCGTGACAATGAGGAGGATCGATAACATTGGCAAAAATTGCCCAAAGTACCATGAGCGGCATCGGCAACAAACAGATTAGCCATTGATGACCGGTTAGGGTCGCCGTTGCAAACAGACTGTTCATCACCCCCCATTGGCTAAACAAAATTTGTAGGGCAACAGCAGCCACAATCCCCAAAATTAGGATCGGTGCATTAGTAATCGAGGTTGACTGACGACGCAGGTAGTCCACTAGGCTCATCCCTAATTGACTGATACTGAGCAGATAGATAACCCGTGCTGCCACAAGGGATTGAATTGCCATTGTGCGGGCAACGGCAATATCTCCTGTGGTCGATTTAGCCCACTCAAACATACCAAAAATCAGAATCCAGTTAAACAATGAAACAGCCAAAATTCGGCGCAATAGTTTTTTGGTGATCAAAGGTTCATTGGGATTGCGTGGTGGTGACTGCATAATGCTGGGGGATTTTGCTTCAAAGGCCAGGGGAACAGTCATCGTGACCGAGTTGATCATGTTCAACCAGAGTACTTGTAGGGAGAGGATCGGTAAATCTCGTGCCAGTAAAGTACTGATCAGAATCGTCATCGATTCGCCACCATTGACAGGTAAGAGAAAGGAGATTGCTTTGCGTAAGTTTTGATAAACGGTGCGTCCTTCTTCGACAGCGGCCTTGATCGAGGCAAAGTTATCATCAGTGAGGAGCATATCAGCAGATTCCCGGGCGACTTCCGTTCCTCCTTTCCCCATGGCAATGCCGATATCGGCCTGCTTGAGAGCCGGCGCATCATTAACACCATCGCCCGTCATCGCCACGATTTCTCCTTGGGACTGGAGTACTTCCACCAGTTGCAGTTTTTGGGTAGGGGCAACCCTGGCAAATACCGATCCATCGACCACCGCTTGGGCCAGTTGATGATTATCCATTTGCGCTAATTGTTTTCCCTCAAATGCTAAGACTTGTGCTGCCGTTTTAATGCCCATCCGTTCCGCGATCGCCCGCGCCGTGACAAGATGATCACCAGTAATCATCTTGACGCGAATCCCAGCACTTTGACAGGCATGAACGGCAGCGATCGCCTCTGGACGAGGCGGGTCAATCATGCCCTGTAATCCTAGAAACACCAAGCCTGTTTCGATATCCTCATGGTCGATAGAATGCTGATGGGTCGCGGCTGCTTTTTTGGCGAAGGCAAGCACCCGTAAACCCTGCTCTGCCATCGTTTCTACCGCTTGCTCGATCTGTTGGGCGTTCAGCACGGTCATCTGACCATAGCGATCGATCATCGAAAATTTGGGTCTGAAACCCCGTCGTTCTACGACGGCTTTACTGTTAAATATTAGCACATTTACGAAATATATGCTAAAATGTGAGGTATGGAAAAAGCCTATTCGTTTCGATTTTACCCAACACCCGAACAAGAGTCGCTATTGCGGCGCACTTTGGGCTGTGTAAGATTGGTTTACAATAAGGCACTCCATCTCAGAACACAAGC
>NZ_JASJFB010000624.1:0-5551 GCF_030065455.1 Microcystis sp. M53602_WE12
CTAAGCCGAGTTTTCAAGGTGCTGCGCCGTCCACTTGGTTTTCGAGACTGGCCTTTTAATTCTAACGTAAAGCCAACCTAGAACGGCGGGGTTTCAGACGCAAATTTTCGATGATCGAGAATGGCTTTAGCTTGAATTAAAGCCGATCGCACTTGTTCAAAACCTGTGCCACCATAGCTATTACGGGCCGCTACCACCTGACGAGGAGCGATCGCGTCGTAGATATCGGCCTCAAAAGCCGGATGTAATTCTTGCCATTCCGTCAGGGTTAAATCTTTCAATAACTTACCCGCTGCCAAACTGCTTTTAACGACTTTCCCGACTAAATTATAAGCTTCTCGGAAGGGAATTCCCTTACTGGCTAAATAATCCGCCACATCCGTCGCATTAGAAAAATCTTCCGCCACCGCATTAGCTAATCGGTCGGTTTTAAATTGAATTCCGGTGGCTAAAAGTACCGTCATCGCTTGCAAACAAATCCGCACGGTTTTAACGCCATCAAATAACGCTTCCTTGTCCTCCTGCAAGTCTTTGTTATAAGCTAGGGGTAAACCCTTCATTAAGGTCAATAACGCCTGTAAATGCCCAAAAACCCGCCCTGTTTTGCCGCGCACCAATTCGGGAACGTCGGGATTTTTTTTCTGGGGCATAATGCTAGATCCCGTGGCACAACTATCGGTGAGAGTGATAAAACTAAATTCTTGGGAAGACCAGAGAATCATTTCTTCGCTCAAACGGCTCAGGTGGACCATAATCAGACTAGCGGCCGTCATAAATTCAATGGCAAAATCTCGATCGCTGACTCCATCGAGACTATTGTTATACACCTGCTCAAAATCGAGTAAATTGGCACTGTAATGACGATCGATGGGAAAAGTCGTCCCCGCTAAAGCGCCACATCCTAGGGGCGAAATATTAGTCCTGGCGCGAATTTCTCCTAATCTTTGGTGATCCCGTTCGGCCATTTGAAAATAAGCTAGGAGATGATGGGCTAAACTAATCGGTTGGGCGCGCTGTAGGTGGGTATAACCGGGGATCAGGGTTTCCAGATGGTTTTCAGCGTGATTGACTAAAGCTTGCTGAAAATTGCGAATTTCTTGCCTAATATCATCGATTTGTTGTCTAAGATACAGACGAATATCCGTTCCTACCTGATCATTCCGCGAACGGGCCGTGTGCAGTTTTTTGCCCACATCTCCCACGATCTCGGTTAAACGACGTTCCACGGCAAAATGCACGTCCTCTTGATCGATGCCGGGGTTAAAGTTGCCGGTGCGGTATTCTTGACGAATTTGTTCCAATCCAGAGACGAGACTATCTGCTTCTTCGGGGCTGATAATACCCGTATAGGCGAGCATTTTGGCGTGAGCGATCGATCCGGTGAGATCATACTCGATTAATTCGATATCAAAGCCAATACTGGCGTTAAATTCCACGATCGTAGGATGGAGACTACCTTCAAAGCGATCGCTCCAAGTTTTCTTTGCTGTCACTGTTTTCGTTAGATTATTGTGGATAAAGTTAACCAAAATATGCTGGACAATTTTGGGGAATAATCCGGCGCTGATAGCATTACCGCTTCAGGTTAGAAAAATCTCCAACTCTACAAACATAAGAATAGCAAGAATTGCTCGCTCTGGCTGAATGCTGATAGGCGAAAAGCTAATAAGAAGTAAAACCTCGAAACATATAACCGACAATCAAACCGATTAATAGGGCCCATGCTTGCCCAGTTTTGACGAAATTTGAGAAGGATTTCTGGACATTCCCGATGATATCCACGTCTTGCTCCGAAATAGTCATCAAGACATTGGTAAGAGGCGAAAAGTCGATCGAGACAGATAGATGATGGAAGATGTCGATCACGATGGCATTCCTCAAAAACGAAAATCTACAGAACAAGTTAACATGAAAACGACTAAATTAAAACCACTTTTGTCTCCCTGGTGCTGAGTTGGAGGGGAGGTCACTTTCAAGATGATTGAGATTGCTGGTAATAGGCTAATAGTAAATTACCCGCTTTTGCTAAATTTTGCCCAAAGGCGATAATTCCTTCTTCATGACCACTCATCACTAAAATTTGTTGCTCCTCTAGACGATCTTCTTGACATAAACGGATAATTTCTGCGGCCATTTCTGGGGTTCCATAGGCGATATTTTCTTGGGTGGTCGGCACTCGATACATCAAATTTTGCCACAGGGGGCGATGGTGAATATGAATCACCCCATTAATCTGGGGATTCGCTTCATAAATTGCTCCATGGGTGAGAGTTTCTGAAGAAGCGGCGATTGTTCCCCGACAAGTGACCCGATTTTCTTTCCAATCGTAGTCTATAACTCTGGTGTAATGGGATTCATTTAATACCGGTATTCCCCCGGTGTTAGTGCCAGAAATAATAATTTCTTTGTCTATTTTCCCTCGTTGACTCACATTCCCAAAACCGATTCCGTTATCGTATTGACCGATTAATCCCAGTCGATAGAGGCGATGGCGCCAATAATTTAATTCTGCAATCTCTGAGCTTATTAAGGGATGGTCAGGAATCCAAGTACAATTGTATTTAACGTAGCCTTCGTCAATCATAGATTTTTCTGAAAATATTCGGGATAACTTTGACAAACTTTCTGCAAAAAGTCCTGGAGAGGATAGGAAATATTGGCGATATAATTATCTTTAATTACTTGGGAAAATAGGGGTAAAACTTCCGTGTCTAAGGCGGGGTTAAATAAGTTGATAGGTAGAATTAAATCGGAACATTCCCGCACATCAATGGTCTCAAAATTATCGGCTATAATTAACCAAAGAGGACGCACCCAAAGAGCCGAACGACTTTCGATCACCTGAATTACTTCTCCGTATAAAGTTCGATTTTTGCAGAATAAACTAACAATTTGATGGGGAGTGAATGTGTTCATAGACAATTCTAGTTTTCCTCGATCAGCTAAGACGCATTTTAACCGCTTATTCTTAGATTAGCCGAATCTCCCCCCAATCTCTTTACTGTTGCAAGAGTGCAAGAGGAAAGAGTATCTCATCTCCACAAGCAATTTAAATGCGCGGGCAGCTTATCTTTCACTGATCACTGAAAAAAGCTTGCCACTTGCCGCTCCCTTGCCAGATTGGGAAAAAACTCCGTTAGAATACGGGAAGCCGTTTACAAAACGATACAAAATCATGACCGTTGCTTACCCTCGTAAATTCAAGAAGACGATGAGCGCTCGCGACATCATGAAGCGTGTCATTAGCGATTGCGAAATTCATCTTGTCACCCTCAACCGTTACCGCTACAACGAACAACGTAGCTGTAAAGACCTGACCGAACTGATCGAAACCTTAGACGGACAACCAAAAGAACTGATCCAGGAGCTTTCCCGTCACGTCGCCGATGAGGCCCGCCATGCCTACTGGTTAACCGATTTATTAATCGAATTGGGGGCCGATGTGGGGAAACCGCCGGGGTTGTCCTATATCGATGAATTTGAACGTCTTCTCGATCAAGATCAATTCCAAGGCGAAGAACAAAGGGAAGATGGACTGATTGCGGCCCTAGCGGCAATTAACGTCACGGAAAAACGGGGATGCGAATACTTTGCCGCCCATATTTATGCCCTCAAAGCAGGGGAACAAACCCCGGAAAATCTGAAAATTCAGGAAACGATCGCCAAAATTTTTCCTGAAGAAGCGGGTCATGTGCGTTGGGGCAATCGTTGGTTAGCCAAAATTGCCCAAAAAAGCCCCGAACATCGGCAAAAAGTCGAAAAAGCTAAGACCAAATACTCAGCGATCGAACAGGCCGCCTATGAATCGGGTATGGATATCACCCTCGGGGCAGAATTGCGCCGCGTCGGTCATTTAATGGAAATCGCCGCCACTATGCCGCTTTGGGAACGTCCTCAATATCTGATGGAACGTTTACCCCAATCCCTTCTCGACCCGAAATTACAATTATTCCGGGTAGAAGCGGCGCAAAAAGCCTGGAATCGTGATCCACAAATGTTTATGGAACGCTTTTTACCGATGTTTTTTAATGCGGACGGCAATATCGGCAAAAAAGAGAAAGTCAACTAATTTAACCTTGATTTTCAGGGGCAATCATTCAGCGATCGCCGAAGAAATGTTCAGCGAGGATCGAGAAAATCAGCTATTGTTTTAAATAGGGGTGAGTTCTCGGCTTTAAGGTCAGAGAAACACCACTTTTTTACTGTTTATTTTGACTTTTCTTTTTTAGATTATGCGTCTTTTAGCTGCCTTTGATCGCTACCCCGATAGTGTATCTTTAACCCTAGAACCAGTAGCCACCGACTCGCAAAAATTTGATTTATATTTAACTTTACACCTACAAGCTCAAATTCAATCTCTCCTCGGCGGGGAAATCAAATGGGGTCTAAAAGGAGGAAAATTAGATTTTGTTTTAGTTAATTGTCACCTAGCACCTAATCCTCTTTCGAGTCAAGAGTTATACATAAATCGTATTAATAATCATCAATGGCGGTTATCTTTCAAAAGTCCTCAGTCAATATTTACAGGAGCGATCGAAAGGATTAACCTAGGAACCGTCAGTGTGGAGGAAGAACCTTATCATCTCACGGTGCAATTTTCGCTGACGGCTGCCGATATCTGTATCACGGAAACATCGGGATTATGGAAACACGATCTAAGTCCCAATAAACATAGTATTTTAGAGCGAAAGTTAGCATTTTTCCTAATGGAAAATCAATTTTATGCTTTTTTGAGTCGTATTTCTTTGGGTTCATCGCAGGTAGAATTAGATACTGTTCTGGTTGAACCGCAACCGGCAGCATCAGAAAATTTAGAGAAATTGCAGGCACAAATCGAGGGAATTTATGCTTCTGTTACTGATGATTTTCTCGAACTGGCCCAATTAGCTGAACTGGATCCCCTAACGGATTTTACCGGGGCAAATCTCTTGGCAGCGGAATTAAGTGGCATATCTTTAGGCATGGCTAATCTCTATCAAGCGAATCTGCGGGGGGCCAATTTAACCGATGCTGATTTAAGTGAAATTAATGGCAGTCATGCTAGTTTTAAGGGAGCGGATTTAAGCGGAGCCTTATTAGCTAATGCCGATTTAAGTTATGCTGATTTTTACCGTTCTAGTTTGGCTTTAGCTAATTTAATTGGCTCCAATTTAGAAGGAGCTAATTTGGTTGAAGTCAACATCACTCAAGCGAATTTTAGCGGGGCAAAAGTGAAGGGGGCAAAGTTTGCCGATAATGTGGGTATGACCGAGGAATTGCGGGAAAATTTACGCTTGCGCGGGTCTTTCTGTGATTAGTCAACTATTTAGGGTTTGCTGAAAAAGTTTGTTGGTGGGGTTAGGAGTCAGGAGTCAGGAGTCAGGAGTCAGGAGTCAGTAGCTGGTCGTTTCAGGCTTTGTTGCCCTCTTTTTTTGTACCAATTTATGTACTACGAGAGGGATAATGCAAGGTTTTTGAGAGTCCCAATCGGATTTTCGCAGCATGAACATCGGATTTTAACAGGTCAAAAGCCTTATTTTAAAAGGGTTTTACCATTATTCAGCAAACCCTA
>NZ_JASJFB010000856.1:0-8965 GCF_030065455.1 Microcystis sp. M53602_WE12
CGGCACCCCCCTTATCAAGGCGGGATTAAGGGGGGATCGGCACCCCCCTTATCAAGGCGGGATTAAGGGGGGATCGGCACCCCCCTTATCAAGGGGGGATTAAGGGGGGATCGGCACCCCCCTTATCAAGGGGGGCAGGGGGGATCAGAGGCAAAATCTATCTTCAATTTAATTATAACTACTTACTTAACTGTTCACTGATAACTGAAAAAAATGACAAACTATCGCAATCCTGCCCCCACTGTTGATATTATCATCGAACTGATCGACTCGCCCCACCGTCCGATCGTACTAATTGAGAGAAAAAATCCGCCCTTTGGCTGGGCAATTCCGGGGGGATTCGTGGACTACGGCGAATCGGTGGAAACGGCGGCCATTCGGGAAGCTTACGAGGAAATCAGTTTGCAGGTGCAGTTAATCGAGCAATTTCACGTCTATTCCGATCCTAACCGCGATCCGCGTCAACACACCATTAGTATCGTTTTTATCGCCACGGCAAAAGGCCAACCGATCGCTGCCGATGATGCCAAAAAAGTCGGGATTTTTCATCTCTGGGAATTCCCCCAACCTTTATGCTTTGATCATGATCGCATTCTCAATGATTATCGTCGTTATCGGGATTATAAAATTCGTCCCACACATTAGACCCCAAACTAGCCATAAAAGCAATCCTTGCCAAAAACGTCCCCGAAAAACCTTAAAAAATTAGACACTTCTGAGGGCGACAATCGGCTCCAATTTAGAGGCACGATAGGCGGGAAAAACGCCGAAAAAGAGACCAATACCCGTGGAAACACTCAAAGAAAGGGCGACGGCGGTGGCGGAAACAGTGGCGGCCAGGGGAGAGAAACTGGAGACGAGAACGATCGCTCCTGCACCGACGAGAATACCAAGCGCACCGCCGGCGATGGAAACGAGAGTTGATTCAATCAGAAATTGTAAGAGAATATCCTGTTCTCTGGCTCCGATCGCTTTTCTTAGTCCGATTTCCCCGGTTCTTTCCGAAACCGAAACGAGCATAATATTCATTACCCCGATACCACCGACAATCAGGGAAATACCGGCGATTAAAGCCAAAAGTAGGGTGAGACCCTGGGTAATCGTGGCGAAGATTTCGATCATCTGTTTAGCAGTTTCGACGCGAAAATCATCCTCAGCGACGATTTTATGGCGTAAACGCAGGAGATTCTGGATTTGGAACTTAGCGGCCCGGATTTCCTCCCCCGATCGCGCGGTGAGACTAATCCAACTCAACTCGACACCGTAGGGTCCGGTTTTGCCCACCAGTTGCGAGTTCATGGTGCTAAGGGGAATAATCAGCATTTCATCCTGATTATTGCCAAAAAAGGAGCCTTTCGCCTCTAAAATCCCGATCACCTCAAAACTGAGATTTTTGATCCGCAGCTGTTGACCAAGGGGATTTTGGGTGGGAAAAAGTTGCGCTGCCACTTCAGTGCCGATCACTGTTACCCGTTTGTTGCGGGCTAGATCGATATTATTGATAAAACGACCTTTTTCTAGGGTAAAATTGCGGACAGAAGCGTATTCTGGGGTGCTTCCCGTGACTAGAGCCGTCATGTTGCGATTACGATGGGAAATCAGGAAACGAGCGTTTATTTCCGGGGCGACTTCAGCGACGGTGGGAACCTGTTCGGCGATCGCCTGAGCATCGGCTAAAACTAGGGTTTTCGGTAAATTAACGGTGGTATTGCGTGCTTGTCGCGACCCCGGCACCACAAAAATGGTATTGGGTCCCAAGTTAGCAAACTGGTCATTGGCTAAGGTTTGCGCCCCTTGGCCAATACCGATCATGGCCACTACTGAAGCGTTACCGATGATAATCCCTAACATAGTCAGGCCGCTACGCACTTTATTGGCCCCTAGGGTGGAGACGGCCATTTTTAAACTTTCGATGATAAACATATCAGTTATCAGTGGGGTGTGGGGTGTGGGGTGTGGGGTGTGGGGTGTGGGGTGTGGGGAGAATAAATAAAATAATCTCCTGTCCCTGAATCCTGTCCCCTGAATCCTGTCTCCTGAATCCTGTCTCCTGAATCCTGTCTCCTGAATCCTGAATCCTGACTCCTGTCCGATCAGAAAAAAGACAATTTGGAGATATTTGTTAAGAAAAATTATTGAGATTTTTGATTATTTTTGATTAGTTTTCGAGGTATCTTCGGCTCCTTCGGGGAGATCGATAAAGACCTTTTCTCCAGCTTCCAAACCTGATAAAATTTGGGTTTTATCGTCTAAGACCAAACCGATCGAAACGGGTTGAAAACTGGGTTTATTTTCGGCATCGGGAACTAAAACCCCTGACTTGCCTTCCCGGGTGACAATGGCGACAGTCGGCACGACGAGGGCATTATCTAACTGCTGGCCGACAAAAGTTACATCCACATTCATTTTCGATTTGAGTTTGTCCCGTCCCGTCACCAAACCGATTCTCACTTCAAAAGAAGTAACATTATCCTCGATAATTGCTTCGGGAGCCACGAGAATAACTCGACCTTCAAAGACTTCTTCAGGAAAAGCATCGGCGACAATTCGCACTGGTTGGCCGCGCTGCAATAAACCCACATCTACTTCCGGCACTTTAGCAATCACTTCCAATCCCGATGCCAGGGCGATAATCGAGGTGGAAGTGGCGGAAGCGGTACTGGAGGCCGAAGTGGTGGGAGTGACAAAAGAACCCTCGGTGGCGTATTTTTGGGTGATGATGCCATCAAAGGGAGCAGTAATGACTGTATCGCGGTATTGAATCTTGATTTGCTCTAAATCGGCCCTGGCGGCCGCTACAGATGATTCTAGTCGAGCAAGCTCGGTTTCTTGGGTTTTTTGGCGTTGTTCGAGGGCAAATTTCGCTTCTGCGATCGCTGCTGCCGCTCCTATCATTTCCTGCTCAATTCCAGCCACTTCTGGGGAAGCGGTTTTATCCGCTTGTTCCAAACGGCGGATCGATTCGTCTAAATTGGCTTTAGCGTTGAGATATTCATTGAGGACGGCATCAAATTGGTCTTGAGCGATCGCTCCTTCCTGGACTAAATTTTCATTGCGTTTAACCCGATTTTCTGCTAGTCGAAAACGGGATTGGGCTGCTTGTACCTGAGCTTGCAGCTGGTCTAAATCTTTGGGAATTCTTTCTTTGGCCTGAGCTAAACGGGCTTCTAATTGCTTATAACTGGCCTGGGCCTGATAAAATCGGGCTTGTAATTGCCGGATATCTTCGGGAATACTGCGTTTAGCCTGTTCCAGACTGGCTAGAGCTTCCCGCAGATGCGCTTCTGACTGCATTCCCCGGGCATACACCTCTAAATTATCCATGACGGCGAGGGTTTGTCCCCTTTTAACAATCATGCCCTGATCCACCAATAATCGCACTAATCGGCCGGGGTTTTTCGGGCTAATGTTGACACTTTGGATTGGTTCCACCCTACCACTAGCTTTAATTTCCACAGCGAGGGTTTCCCGTTGAGCAGGAACGGTCATTTTCGCCAATTCCAGGCCAGGAGGAGGAGTTTGCAGCAAGCGATAAGAAACCACTCCCACCGCCAGAAAACCACTAGCCATGAGTCCGAATATCCAAAATAGGGGGCGATTTGATTTTCCCAACACGGTTGTTGCCATCGATGAGCCAAAAGTTAATTGGTTATATACTAACGTCTCTAGAGTTGCCTTTGTTGTTTCGTTAGCCAACAACTCCCAAGCGAGATAGACTGATTTAAAAAGGCCTATCGCGGGGGTAAACTGTGCCAAAACTTCAATTAATCATTTCTTTGCTCGTTTTTTTCGTCGCTGGCAGCCCGCTGGCTTTTTCCCAAGCGCTACTCCCCTACGCCATCGAACCAGAGTTAGAACAGATGGAACAAGCGGGAATTGAAATGGCCGAAGATGCCATCCAATTAGCTCGTTTTCGCCGTACCGATGCGGCCCTCGGACGGGCTAAGTTAGCGGTGCAGTTAGCCCCCCATCTCTATCAAACTTGGTTTATTCTCGGTAGTTTATATCTGCAAGACGATCAGGTGCAACCCGGTATCGAGGCATTAAATCAATCTTTGTCCCTTGCTCCCGCCGATGCCCACGCTAATATTAAATTTTCCCTCGGTAGTGCCTATTTTCAGAATCAAGATTACAAGTCTGCTATTGCCCAGATTGAAGCGGGTTTGCAAATGAAACCCGATATCTCCCCCGCTCTTTTTGATCTCGGTAATTCCTATCTCAAGTTAGCACAATATCCCCAAGCGATTGCAGCTTACGAAAAAGCTGTTAGTCAAGATAAAAATTTTTGGCCCGCTATTAATAATATTGGTTTAGTTAAATACGAACAGGGTGACAAGGAAGCAGCCCTTAAAGATTGGCGGGCCGCTTTGAAAATTGATCCTAAACAGGCGGAACCTCAGTTAGCTATTGCGGTGGCTATTTATAGTCAAGGTAAAACCGAGGAGGGCATCAAATTAGCTCAGGCCGCTCTCACTAGCGATAGTCGTTATGTCAGTCTAAAATTTTTAGAGGAAAATCTCTGGGGTCAACGTCTTCTGCAAGACACGGAGAAAATGTTTAATCATCCTAAAATGAAAGATTTTATCGCTCGTTTACCACAACCAACCCCGGAAGTGGAGGAAGAAAATTAAGCTGATAGCAGCAAGCATTAAGATAACCCCTTAGTTAATTTGCTAGGAATTCTTGAGGCTTGCTCTAGCTAATTAGGGCTGGCTGAATATCGGTAGCAGCTTTGCTAAAAAATGGTTTTGGGACTTTATTAGCAAAACAACAAATTTTTTGCCGCAAACCCCACATACAGTACAATTATTACAGTTAAGGGTTTGAAAGGCCTAGGATGATGGCAAAGCAATCAAGGGCAATTGCGGTAACAGAACATGACAATAAGTGTCCTGAATGTCTGCACTTGTAGATTTTGGGAGAACCCCTTGCGCCTGAGTCTAAGGGTGTTTTTTCGCTTTTGAAAAAGTCTGATCCAGAGGCGTTTTCCCTATCGGTGCGGATTATTTTTAATCAGCAGTGGCTTGATTTTCGCTTTGGACGGGTTAAGTTTGGTTTGCGGGGGGGAGAGTTACGCTTAAAACTGGAGAATGGCCAAATGCCTTCTGAGTTGAGAAATGAAGCGTTGAAAAAGATTTTAGCAAGGGAATTAGAGATTGAACGTCAGTTAGGAGGAGAACAGGAAAGCAAGTTTCAACTAGAAGGTTCTGCAACTCCTGATTTATCGAAAGCAAGCTTAAAGGGAGTTAGAGAAAAGCGTCAAAAAGAGTCCCAGGGGGATAAGTTTCAGCTTAAAATAGCGCAAATTAGTCACAAGGGAGCAAATAATCAGCCTGTGTGGGTGTTCGAGAATAGGACAGGTGAGCCTGTTTTGATTGGGGAATTAGCGGATTCCCTGGGTAAAATGTTAATTGCGGGTGTTCCCTGGAGCGTTGAAGCGACATTTACTCCTGAAATGCGTCAGGTTGTGATTACGGGTTTAGAAAATTTATTTAGAGATGATATTTATCGACACGAAAAATTAAACATATTTGAGTTAGGATTCGCTAAGTTATTTTTAAAGCATAAAACCCAACCCTATCTAAGTCGTCAGGTATTACGTTATGAGTGATGCAGATTTTATTCGAGAAGTTGAAGAACTGTACCTGCGTCTTGCTAATGCAGATACAGATGATCTGGTTGAGTTAGCTAAACTTGCGGGTTTAGACCCTAAAACAGATTTAGCCGACTCTGTTTGGGTTCCCTATCCCAGCTTTGGGGAATTTCGCCAAAACACCTTAGCGGCGGCGGTGCTGACAGATTATCTAGAAGAGCATGGGATAGAGGTAGATGCTGCGGCGGCTGATAATGCTCAAGTGGTACTACCCAAGCTAGGTAAACTAGAAGCTGTATTGATTCCCCAAGACTCTGGTGAAGAAATGTTAGATTTAAGCCAAATTAGGGTCGAAATTGACCTAAATCCGGCAACATTAGCCTATATTTTAGTCGAGTTAGGGGAAGGAGGAGCTTGGTTAACTGGGGTTCTGTTGAGTTCGGACCTGCGCCAGGATTTCCCAGAAGGCGGCGCGGTGTCCTTGGCGATGAGGAAACCTATATCGGCGCTGTGGGAAGCTTACCGTCGGTGGGAAAACTGTCAGCAAATCATGGCGCAGTATATCGATAAACAAGGCTGGTCAGCGGAACAGCGATCGGAGGTAATCACAGTGTTAAACTGGGTCTGGGACTATCGGCAGGACTATGAGCGTCCGACGCTATTAGGGGACTTTTTAGCAGAGAAGGCCAACGAGAATAATGAGAATTTTAAACCCTTAGTCTCGCGTCCAGAAGGGGTAAGGGGAGCAACGCCTGAGCCGTCTTCAGAGGGTGCGGTGGACTGGCTAGAGGTGGCGATGGATTTGCTTGATGAATTGGGAAAATGTATTTAAAAAATAATCATGAAAAGTATTAAAATAATTGTCGAAAAACACCCAGATGGCTATATTGCTTATCCTTTAGGTATTGAAGGTGTTGTCATTGGCGAAGGCGAATCATATCAAGAAGCGCTAGAAGATGCGAAATCAGCACTCCGTTTTCATATTGAAACCTTTGGAGTAGAAGTTTTAGATACTGAATATTCTGTCTTAGAAGCGTCTATTATAGTAAGGTGATCATTAACAAAGAGGTCAACAGATGCAAAACTTACGTCAGGTTTCTTTACTAACAAGTGGACAAGAGCAAGTCTTAACTATTCCTCCTGAACTTGCCCTATCAAGCACAGAGGTTTTGTTACGCAAAGAAGGTCATCGCTTAATCATTGAGCCGATTTCTTCCGGTTCTCTAATTTCTTTGCTGACTACTTTGCCAGACATTACAGACAATTTTCCTGATATAGATGAAGGGTTGCTTCCCCTTGATGACATTACATTTTAGTACCACCCAATGACCTATCAATATCTGCTTGATACTAACATCCTATCACATTTGATCAGGTATCCCCAAGGTCAGGTTTTCCAGCATATTGTGGATGTCGGCGAAGAAAGCGTTTGTACGAGCATCATTGTGGCGTGTGAATTAAGATTTGGAGTGGTTAAAAGTGGTTCCTCCCGTCTGGTGCAGCAACTAGAACGCATCCTGGAGTTCTTGACAGTTTTGCCATTAGAATCAACTGTAGATAAGCACTATGCCCTAATTCGTAAACATTTGGAGCAAGCAGGAACCCCAATCGGTCCAAATGATTTACTGATTGCTGCTCATTCTCTAGCGCTTGATCTGACTCTTGTTACCGCAAATACTCGTGAATTTGAGCGTGTGCCTGCTTTGAAGTTAGAGAATTGGTTGATTGATTCTGTAATAATTTTTGGGGGATAATTTGTCATAAATGATGTTGCTGATGATGGTTTTGTATATATTCTGCCACTACTTTTTTGCGGTTTTCTCGCAATGATAAATCAGGTGGAGCATTTTCTAAAAGATGCTGAGGATGACCTCCCCGGCGTTGTGATAAAGTTTTACGCGGTTTTAAGCTTTGCCAATGTTCGTAAATGAGTTTTTTCAGAAGTTCTTCTGAGCTAATATTCTCTTCGGAAATGATGTCTGCTAGATAGTTCTCGGTTTCTCGATCTAGATTAATCGATAACATTGTTACTTCATGGGATAAATCAACATCTTTGATTATAGCTTAAAATCTATGATCGCACTCACCCCCCATCCCCAATTGAGTTTGCTAGAGAAAAATTCGGGGTACGGGCGAAGCATTCGGATAGGAAATCTAGGGTTTCAGTAATAGGTTATTGTCCGAATGCTTCGCCCCTACTCAATCATCTAACAATCCGTCGTAACGCACCACATCTATCATTAATTTATTTGGTGCGTTACTAGATTAATCGATAACATTGTTACTTCATGGGATAAATCAACATCTTTGATTATAGCTTAAAATCCATGATCGCACTACAGATAATCGCACTCACTCCCCATCCCCAAATGGTAAAATGTAGGGTGCGTTAGACGGCGACAATTTCTGCTTAAACTTAAATCTAACAATCCGTCGTAACGCACCACATCTATCATTAATTTATTTGGTGCGTTACGCTATCGAAGGGCGCACCCTACTAAAACCTAAAACCAATCATGAACGAAGCAAGAATAGAAGCTTACTTAGCCCTAATCCAAGCGCTCTTCCAGTGCGAAAATGGTCAGGAACCAGCGCTATTAGAGGCTAACGCGGAATTAGTTGATGCAGGCTTAGTCGCTGTGATGAAGCAGTATGCAGACTTATTAGAACAGCAAGGACAAAGCAATGAAGGGAGATGGTTGCTGAATATGGCGCAACAGTTAGAGCAAATTTTAGACCCGCCAAGAGATAACCAAAACCTCTACATCAGTTTTTTACAAACCCTACTGCAAACTATCGCAGAAAGTGACGGAAACGGCCAAGCAATTTATCCCCTGCTCGACAATAACCTCCATCTCTTAGATGAAAACTTAGTTAACCTCCTCCGTGCTTGGGGAAATGATACCAAGGAACAAGCCAGTCCAGAGGAAACTTACCAAATAGGGGTACTCCTCTATCGTCTTGCTGATGCCATTTATGAATTTCCTAAAGGTAATCCACTCATTAACCTAGCCATTGCCGTCTATGGATACGAGTTTTGTGCTGCAACTGAACGCCAACCCGGATTAGAAAGGGATTTAGCCGGAACCCTCAATAATCTGGGCATAGCCTACCGCACCCAAGCCGAACTAGGGAAAGAGCCGGTAGCCAACCTAGAACGGGCGATCGCCGCCTATACCGAAGCCACCACCATCCGCCGCCAACCGGGATTAGAAAGGGATTTAGCCAGAACCCTCACTAATCTGGGCGTAGCCTACAGCACCCAAGCCGAACTAGGGAAAGAGCCGGTAGCCAACCTAGAACGGGCGATCGCCGCCTATA
This sequence comes from Microcystis sp. M53602_WE12, assembly GCF_030065455.1. NCBI lineage: Bacteria > Bacillati > Cyanobacteriota > Cyanophyceae > Chroococcales > Microcystaceae > Microcystis > Microcystis sp. M53602_WE12. Next base: position 8,915 of record NZ_JASJFB010000856.1, read on the forward strand.
CCGAAGCCACCACCATCCGCCGCCAACCTGGATTAGAAAGGGATTTAGCCC
>NZ_JASJFB010000887.1:0-19649 GCF_030065455.1 Microcystis sp. M53602_WE12
GGGACAACTACCGCAGTGACGGGGACAATTAATAATGACGACTTTTCCCAACTCTCCATCAATAATGTCACCGTTGTCGAAGGTCAAGATAGTAATGTAACCCTCACCGTCACAGTTGATAACCCCAACCCGCAACCAATTAGCTTCAACTATACCACTGGACCCATTGATGCTACCGCCAATGTAGATTACACTAGCCAGACAGGAACCCTCACCATTGCGGCGAATACTTCCACCGCTACTATTAGCATTCCCATCCTCAATGATAACCTCAACGAAGCCGATGAAGCCTTTACAGTAACCCTGTCAAATGCGGTTAATGCTACCATCAATCCCGAAGGAGGAATAGGAGAAGTTATCATTACTGATACTTGGCAAAGCAGTCTCACTCGCACCTTACCCAACAATGTCGAAAACCTCAGACTAATTGGCAGTAATAATATTAACGGTACAGGTAACGCCAGTAACAATAATATCACCGGAAATAGTGGCAATAATCAAATCAATGGAGGTGCGGGAATTGATAATTTAACCGGTGGTAATGGTGCAGATACTTTCATCTTCCAATTTGGCCAATCTACCATATCCGCAAGCGATAGTATCACAGATTTTGCCATCAATACTGATAAAATTGACTTATTAACTCAAGGTGGACTACCCATGAATGCGCCTAGTAGTTTCAGTCGTGCTGCTAATAGCACCGTCACCACTTTACAGAATTTAGTCAATCAGGTATTTACTGATGCCAATGGAGCGATTACAGGTAATCAAGGATTAGGGGTTAATAGTGCCGCCTTAGTGCAGGTAACAACCGGTGCAATAGCTGGAACCTACCTCATTATTAATGATGGCACGGCTGGCTTCCAATCCAGCAATGATTTATTAATAAATATCACCGGATTTACTGGTGCTTTACCAGCTTTAGGCAACATTCCAGTGGGTAATTTCTTTATCTAAGTGTCTAAGCTCTCCTTCTAAGTCACCTAGAAAACGGGTTTCTCGGAGAAACCCGTTTTCTGGACTTTAAGAAAAAAAACGTTTCGCTGACAAACTCTATAAAGAACGTAGGTTGGTTTGAAACATGAAACCCAACGCCTGCTCATGTTAAGCTTTTCACTACTACTTATAGTTAATCATGTATTTCTGGCAATTTCGTGTTTATCAGCGTCCTTTGCTGCATCCCCTACAAACCCATCACGGACTATGGGAAATTAGGGAAGGAATTATTATTCGCTTAGAAGCGGAAGATGGACGTATAGGATGGGGAGAAATTGCTCCTTTACCTGAATTTGGTTCAGAAACATTATCGGCAGCAATATTATTCTGTCAAAGTCTCGAAAATCCCCTATCAATAAATTCAATTTTTTATATTCCTGAACAATTTCCTGCTTGTCAATTTGCCTTTGAATCAGCTTTAGAAGATTTAAGTATCGAGAATAAATCAAGAGAATTAGAACCGAAAAATTATAGTTATTTATTACCCACCGGTGCGGCAGTATTTCCCTGTCTGGATGATATTTTAGCCGCTAATCAAACTAATACTTATAAATGGAAAATTGCGGTCAATTCTCTCAAGCAGGAGTTAACCTTATTTGAAAAATTAATTGACCGATTACCCAGGGGAATTAAATTGCGTTTAGATGCCAATGGGGGATTAAGTATTGCTGAGAGTAAAATCTGGTTAAAAATTGCCGATGAATGTCAAATAATTGAATTTATCGAACAACCTTTACCCCCGTCTCAATGGTTAGAAATGTTGCAATTAAGTCAAGATTTTACCACAGGGATTGCTTTAGATGAATCGGTGGCCAATCTTCGACAAATAGAGGAATATTATCAACGGGGATGGCGAGGAATTTTTGTGATTAAACCTGCTATTACCGGTTCAATCCACGGGTTAAGACATCTCTGGGAAAAATATCCCTTAGATTTAGTATTTTCCTCCGTTTTAGAAACTAATATCGGCAGAAAATCCGCTCTACGTCTAGCACAAGAATACCCCAAAAAGGAGCGAGCTTTAGGTTTTGGTGTGCAACAATGGTTTAATAATAGTGACCCCGATTGGTTAGAAAAACTGTGGACGACATCAGCAAACAATTAGCATATCTCAGTCAAAAAGATTGGTTATATGGATACAATAGCCAGAAATTTTATCAATTATATCAGTCCTATTGTCAGAAATTTATCGCCGCAGATAATCCTCGATTAACTATACTGCTTGCTGAAGTCAATCCCATTAAATTCTTAGCTATATTCTTGGCTGCTGTCAGGGTCAAAAGTTGCCTATTTCTAGCTAATCCCGACTGGAAAACTAACGAATGGGAACAGGTTTTCTCTCTGGTGCAACCCGATTATATTTTTGGTGAAAATATCGAGGTTTTTAACCATAATTCTCCTCCTGTTAATCCTTTGACTAATTCTCTGATGATACCCACGGGGGGAACCTCGGGAAAAATTCGCTTTGCTATCCATAACTGGTTAACTTTAACTGCTTCTGTCAAAGGTTTCTCTGAATATTTTCAAGTCGAGCAGGTTAACTCTTTTTGCCTACTGCCTTTATATCATGTTAGTGGTTTAATGCAGTTTCTGAGAAGTTTTTTAACAGAGGGAGATTTTGCTGTTATTTCTTACCATAAAATCAAACAAAAGCGCATAAATAATCTCAATCTTCAAGATTATTTTATCTCTTTAGTACCCACTCAATTACAATTCTTTCTAGAAAATGATCCTCGCTGGTTAGCCAATTTTAAAACAGTTTTACTAGGAGGTTCCCCTGCATGGCCATCTTTACTAGAAAAAGCTAGAGAATATAATATTTCTCTGTCTCCCACCTATGGAATGACGGAAACTGCCTCACAAATTGTCACCCTTAAACCAGAAGATTTTCGACGAGGCAATAATAGTAATGGACAGCTATTACCCCATGCTCAGATAAAAATTAATCCCGATAACCAGAAAATTATTATTGAAGCGAAATCTTTATTTTTAGGCTATTATCCCCATCTTAATCAAGGAAGCTACTTCGAGACGGATGATTTAGGTTACTTCGATGAAAGTGGTTATTTATATATCATTGGTCGGGATAGTCAAAAAATAATTACCGGAGGAGAAAATGTTTATCCTTTTGAGGTAGAAACTGCCATTAGACAAACTAATTTAGTTAAAGATGTGGTGGTTTTAGGATTGCCAGATTCTCGATGGGGACAGATAATTGTGGCTTTTTATGTCCCCGTTAACTCTCAGATATGCCAGACAATTATTCAATCTCAGATTAAAGATAAATTAGTCAATTATAAGCTGCCGAAACATTGGATAAAATTACCAGAGATACCAAAAAGTCCCCAAGGCAAGATTAATCGAACCAATTTAATTAAATTAGCTGAAACTTTTTTGACACCGAGTCAAACCTTGGACTATAATTATAAGTAGCTGGTTATAATTAAATTAAAAATGGATTTTAGGTTCGATCCCCCCTTAGTCCCCCCTTAATAAGGGGGGTGCCGATCCCCCCTTAGTCCCCCCTTAATAAGGGGGGTGTCTGACAACTTTTAACACCTACCTACTTAGCAGTTATCTTAATGGTGAGTTATGAGGTTTTCCTTTTGGGGAGACTCCGAGACGATATAATCGGGTAAAATGGCTATGGGTGCTAATCCCAGCAGATTTAAATTAGGTTTATTTTCCAAAATTATAGTGACTGTTCCAACATCTGACCGTGTTCTTTAAGCCATTGCTTTGCCTTCTCCATAGTAGCAATTTGCGACTTAATAATGTGCCAAAATCGTGGAGTGTGGTTCGATTCAATCAGATGCGCTAACTCATGAACTACCACATAATCAATTACGAACATCGGGGCTTTGATCAATCGCCAGTTAAAGTTAACATTGTCTTGGGGTGTACAAGAACCCCAGCGATATTTGCTGTCGGTAATTTTAGCCTGATTAAACCTGACACCAAGCTTTTTAGCATAAAGGTTGACACGAGGAAGTATCTTCTCTTTTGCCTTCTGAATATACCAATCTTGAAAAATCTCGCCACCATTCTCTGTTAGTGCCTTTGGTACTCGAAAGCGATTGTTAATAAACTTTATCTCTGTCTGATCATCAACCAATTCTAAACGATAGTAGCGCCCTAAATAAAGAAGCGACTCGCCATTAACCAGTTCCTTACCCGGAGGATGAAGTGGGACTCGATACTTTTGCTCGTGGTGAATTTTTTCATAGAGCCACTGCTTGCGTGACTCTACTATTTGCTGGATCTTATCGGGATGAGTACCAGTAGGCGCTCTGACCACGATCGATCGATCACGTTCCACGGTAATGGTCAGGGTCTTACGACTGGAAGAATAAATGATTTTATAGTCAAGTTTCATATTAAAAGTCGCTCAATTTTACTCGATTCAGCCTAAAAAATTCGGTCGTTATTTTTCTCTGCTATTTCCATCACCCGCGAGATAATCTGTTCTCGATTGTCCATAAGATTGGGAATTTGGTAAAAGTCGGGAGAGAGTAACACTTTTTGAATCTCTGCCTTAAGTTTCTTGCGAGCGGGAATGCTCTCCCAAAAGCTAGTTAATTGTAACTCCTGCTCAACAACGGTAAATACCTGTTGAGTGAGAGCGACCATCTGAGAAACCATATCGTCAGTTAATGCCGCTTCTCCAAAACACTCCCGTTTGAACATCCGAAAGAAGGGCAGCTGCTTTTTCCTGTCCAGTCCGTAGGTAGGCTCATTTTTTGCTTCTCTCGCCTTCTGGCGTAGTTTTTCCAGTTCTTGGTAAATCTTGTCCCAATTGTCTTTAAACTCCTCGAAGATGGCTCTCAGTGCTTCAGAAAAGGAGGCTTGCAGTTCGGGATCATCTGCCAGATCGATCTCGATATAGTGGCGGAGAGCGTGTTCGATTGCGGCGGCCTTTGTTTTGACTCGCTGGTGTTTCTGGACATGACTCTCAAAGTCCTTATCCAAGATCGAGATCGGTTTAACTTTCTCGTCAATTCCCCTTGATTGCAGATACTGGTCGGTCAGGGCCCGCAGCTTGGGTGGGATTCCCTTCATACTCAGGCGCTCGTCGCGGAAGTGCTTCCCCGCTAGTACATTCACTGCGGTGAGAGATTGGTAGTCTCTCATATAGTTCAAGGCCTCCTTGGCGGGATAGACCAAGTTAAGGCTGCGGGTCAGCTTCTTGAAGGCCAGCATGAACTCGAATCGCACATCCTCGTCATAGAAGAGGTCGAAAAAGGCATCTTGATCGTTCAGGTCGGTGAGTCCATGTTGCTTCAAGAGTGCAAGGATTGCCCGGTGGTCATCCTCAAGCTGACGGATCTCGTCCTCGGGAAAACTTAAGGTTTCCTCGACTTCTTGCTGCTCTCGCTCGTCGTAGTTATCAATGGCTCGCTTCAGGTGGTGGCCGATGCCTACATAGTCCACGACAAAGCCTTTATCCTTGTCCGCACCGCCGACTCGGTTGACACGGGCGACCGCCTGTAACAGGTTGTGGGCCTGGATGACCCTATCGAGATACATCACCTGCTCTACTGGGGCATCAAAGCCAGTCAGTAGCATATTATTGACGATGACAATGCCCACATCTCCAGTAATCCCCTCATCCCTTGCGTCAAAGGGCAGTTTAAAGCTTTTAATAGTAGTATCGTGGCGGGTGGAGTTGCTGTATTGCTTGAGGTGGGGTAGGTCGTTATGACTGCCGGAGATGACCACATCGGTCTTAAGTCGTTTCAGGCGATCGAGGTTAAGCCGGTGGGGATTCCCCTGCTCCAATTTGGCAATCTCCTCGGCCAGGGCAGCATCTAAATGCTCTTTGTACCGCACCGCCGCCTCCCGGGAAGTCGCCACCACCTGGGCCTTGTAGCCGTTGGGAAAGATGCACTGGAGATAGTGCTGCACCATATCCTTGGCTTTAGCGGCGATGGTGGGATGAGCTTCTAGGTAGGCATCCCTGGAACCATGGCCCAAAATCTGCAGCCGCTCTTGCAGGTTGTACTCACTGAAGACATCGGCAAAAGCCGCATCCATAGCTGTCTGATCAGACACCTCGGCGTTATGAGTGCGCCCGGTGTAAACAATTTCTAGGGTCACGCCGTCCTCGATGGACTGGCCCATGGTGTACTTGTCGATGTAGTCCCCGAAAACTTTCTCAGTTTTGTCGATGGGGGTGCCGGTGTAGCCAATACGGGAAGCGTAGGGGAGAGCTTTGTCGAGGTTTGTCCCCAGCAGGCTGTACTGGGAGCGGTGGGCCTCATCGGTCATCACCAGGATGTTGCTGCTCCGGTTTAGCTCCGGGAAGGTCTCCCGCAGTTCCCGCTCTTGGAATTTGTGGATCATGGCCATGACCAGATCCGAGGAGTCGCTGCGAAGTAGTTCCTTCAGTTTGGCGATGCTATTGGCGGGCTTAACGGTAAAGCCAACACTTTGGCCGGTCTCGGCGAGTTGCTGCTCTAGTTGGGTGCGATCGGTGATAAATACCACTTTCCACTGGGAAAGGTTGTTATGGCGGTACATGGCCCGCACCATAAACATCATGGTCAGGGACTTACCTGACCCCTGGGTATGCCAGATGATGCCGCTGCGCTCCCGGGGGGTTTTGCCCTCTAGGAGACGCTCCACGGCTTTCTTGACGGCACGAAACTGCTGATAACGCCCGACGATTTTGATGGTTTCTCCCTTGTTGTTGACGGAGAAAAGGGTGAAGTTGCGAATAATCTCTAGGAGGTTATCGGGGGCAAACATTCCCGCCACCAGTCGCTGCTGGTCATTGGGGGAGCTAATACCGTGTTCTAGTTCTTCTAGGGTGCGGGGATAGGGGTCAGCCCAACGGAAGAAGTATTTTTCGGTGTGGGTGGTAATGGTGCCAAATTTTGCCTGATTGCGGCAGGTAGCTACGACAAACTGGTTATAGAAAAAGAGGGGGACATTTCCCTCGCCCTTAGCGCCGCGCTGTTCGCTGTAGCGGAGGAGTTGCTCGATCGCCTCGGCAATGGGTTCTGTGACTTTGGGGGATTTACATTCAATGACCACCACTGGCAGCCCATTGAGGAAGAGGACAATATCGGGGATGATGTGGTTTTCTGTGCCTAGAATCCGCACCTTAAACTGGCAAACGGCGATGAAGCGGTTGTTAGTTGGGTGGTCAAAGTCGATAAACCTGACGGTGGGGCTTTTTTCGCCTGTTTTACGGTTCTCTGAGACGCTGGTATTCTCCTGAAGCAGTTTAAAGACGTGGCGGTTATTTTCCAGTAGGTTGGTGCTGGGGAAGTTGGCGGTGAGTTGTTTGATGGCTTCTTCTATTTGGTCGGTTTCTAGCCAGGGGTTGATGATTGTAAGCTGTTCTCGCAGCACCGGCAGCATCACCACCTCGGTAAAGCTTTCTCTAAAAGTATCCTGTGGTTTTTGTTTTGTCTCTAAATCCAATATTTCCCAATCTAAACCGTACAGTTGGTCAAGTAAGGGCTTTTCGACCCCGTTGCGCTCATCGAGTTTGATAGGTTGAGGTGTTTTGTTCATGACCAGATAACCTGTATGTAACTGTATTTATGAGGTTTTTCATCTTTGGAAACCAACGCTGCTTTGTGTACTAATACTAAATCCGTTGAGTAACGCACAGAAAACGGGTTTCTCGGAGAAATCCGTTTTCTACTCATCAAATGTCACGCTCTGACAGCAATCTCTGCAATTGAATCTGATTTATTCCCAATATTTCGCTTGCTGTCCCTAGACTGATTTTATTTTGCTCAAATAGGGAAATAGTTGTTTCTCGCAAAGTGTCATTATTGCTATCTTCTAAGATGATGACGCAGATCTGTTTACATTCCCATTCAGAAGAATATTCGGCGGGAATGGTGACTATGCCGTTTTTTAGGATGGTTTTAAAATTAATTGCTTTCATTAGTTTTGGAGTCCATCAATATAGGTTTAATTTGCTTCAATAGTTGAGGAATTTCGTGCTGAATTACGTCCCAAACAATATCAAGATCAATTTGATCATATTCATGGACAATTATATCACGCATCCCTGCCAGATTTCGCCACGGTATTTCTGGATGTTGTTGGCGAAATCCCATTGAAAGTCGTTTTGTTGCTTCTCCTATAATTGTAATCTGATAGAGAATTGCTGAAATTTTCTCATCATTGGTGATTAGCTCAATTTGCTCAACACCGCTCGAAAAGCGAAGGATACGCTTGGCTGCTTGTTCGATATCGATGAGGGATTCAATATCTCTTAGCATAGATAACCTGAGCAGATTCTAGGATATTCTGACGACGCAACCAGTTGGCACTACGTTCTATAGCAGCTTTCACAATTAAGTCAATTTTGCGGTCAAATAGGTTTTGCAGTTCTTCTTTTATTTGCAATGTTTCGGTTAGTCCGCGCTGAAATTGGGGGTCAAAGGTGACTAATATATCAATGTCGCTATCAACACGGAAATCATCGCGTAATACTGAACCAAATAGGGACAGTTCTGTAATGTGCCAACGTTGGCAAAAGTTCTCAATTTGCTCAGGGGATGGTTTGATGTTTGTTATTGGTGTTTTCATGGCAAACTCTTATTTTCCCTTTTTTCATCGCTTGCTGTTGTGTATGCCTGATCAGTGCGGTTTGGTTTATCAGGATTTCGCCATGAATTGCGATGATTTCCTTTTCGTTGAGCCAGTATGGTTCTCTCATTTGGCTAGGTCAATCAGGGCGTTACGATATTTTTTGATGCCGCGCCTTGCGATTTCCATTTTTTTGGCAAAGTCGGGATCGAAGGCGGTGATTTCGTAACCGTTGGGGGTTTTAGTTAAATAAATATTGTCGCCGTCGTCAATATTCAGGTTAGCGGCGATTTCTTTGGGAATAATGACGCTGAGGGAGTTACCGCGTTTTTTGACGTTGAGTTGCATGATGGCTGTGTTTTAAGGTTTGATTTTTTTTCATGCTAACACTTGTTACCACAAATGTTGCAACGTTTAGTTCTGTTGATTTTTAGATGTTAGTTTGCTGCTGTGTTTTGGTTGAGGAGGTCCGTAACTCGAACTTTGCCTGTTAGGAGGTCTTGCATGAGTCCGGTTTTACAATTTATTTGGTTGACAAGCTGATTCTTTAAAATGACGATTTTCTCCTCTATTCTCTGCATTATTGCGTTTACCCTTTTTTGTTCATCAAGAGAAGGCCAGGGGAAAAGAATACTGGACAAGATTGAACCATTAACAAGATCTCTACCTCCTGAATTGGAAGAAACTCTCAGTTGCGCTCGTATGATAGAATTAAAAGCTATATTCTGATATAAAAAACTTGGGTTGCCTTTTTGTTTATCGAGTGCTATTCGCATTAAGTTGGATGAAATAATCCAGCCAGTTTGCTCATCTTGAATTACTAGGGAGCGACCTATATCGGCTACTCTTGAAAAAACTATATCTCCTGATTCTACTCGAAACGCCTTAAGATTATTAGCAGTTGTTTTTGATACATAAAAAAGCTCTTCTTTAATAATTTCTCCTTCACCCAAAGCTCCTATTGTCAAGACCGGAATACCTTCCTCAACCCAATGTTTTGTATTCAAATCTGAGCCGAATGGACCTGTTCTTAGGTAAGACCTATCTTTAGACCCAAATTTAGCAATAGTTGCTACCTCCCACTCAACCGGAATCCTCCCAAGCGGTGAATCCTTAAATTCATGGGTTTCTTCACTGCGAATATTGCCATTTTCATCAATTCCTTTGGTGAGCAAGTCCTGCATTAGTCCCGTTTTGATGCGCTGCTGCTTGGTAATTAGGGCTTCGGTTTGCTCAATCGCGCGGTCTATTGTTGAGAGGATGGTGGCGATTTGGGTTTGTTCTTTAATTGGGGGCGTTAAAATTTCAACTGACTCAATTGCTCCAATAGGAAGCCCAAAGCGTGTAGAACCACTAGCATGAAGAGCAAAATAATTAGCTACTCGTGAAGTTGAAAGATATTTAGAGAGAAAGATAGAATCAATTTTTTCATTGTCAGGTCGAATTAGTGCCAGATGATAACCACAAACTAAGTTATCTATTTGCTCATGTATAACGGTGGGAATACCAATATCATCAGGAGTTTCTGAGTCTTTGGTAATAATTACATCTCCAATATTTAAACCAAATCGCTCAATTTCTGCATCGTTTGCAGAACCTTCCATAAACTGAATTGATCCATCAATATATTCATTTGTGTAAACGTCCATGTAGTTGCAAAGCTTTACAGGTCGTTCGCTAGGATAAATTTTTTTGTCAACATTACTAACTCGTATATCAGCAAGATCACGAAGTTTTTTTACATCCCAATTTTTCATCACGCCAAATACCTCAACTTACTCAAAAACTCATTTAATTCTCCTAAAGTCTGCTCTCGCTGGGCCTCCATTTCCTGACTCGAAACCGCATACTTATCCCAAAGATTCTCAACCTTAGCGACAAGTCCCCGCTTTTCCCCATTCAAGTAACGAGTAAGCTGCTCCGATACCCAATCATAGAGCTTTTTTAGAATCAATTTTTTCGCTTCTTCATCCCTTAACTGTCCTCCTATTTCAGTCAGTAATCCCTCAGGATAAGATAATTTAATCTCCAAGGCTTTCTTATCCTTATTAAGCGCGTTAATCTTGGCCTTTTCTTCCTTTTTACTTGCATTTAACCCCATAAGCTGATTTTGCACCTGCTCAAGTAATTCAATAGTTTCAGCCTTAAATTCCTCATCACCAACCCGTTTTAAGCGCAGCTTTAACTCAAGCTGACTCTGCTGTTCCTTAAGTGTATTCTTAAGTAACTTGATCCGGTTCTCAATGTCAGTAATAACATTGTATTCTTGTTGGTAAGATTGGCGCTCTCTGGCTGCTGAATCGCCCTGGGATTGCTTCAGGTCATCTATCAACTCTTTAAGCCATTTCTTAATCGATGCGGCGCTAACAGTTTCTTCCTCTTCTGGTTCATAATTCGCCACCTCTTGCGCTGATTCCACCGCTTCGCTTAACTCCCCTTGGACTGCACTAATCTTACTTTCCAGTTCCTCAATTTCCGCCTCTTCCGCCTGAAAAAATGCCGCTAATAAATACTGATCAGGGATAAGAGTATGATGCCAGCCAGTGTTAATAATAGTCTTTAGATCATAGCGAATCTGCTGCCACCAGTTAACAAACACCCCCGCCGATTTAAACTCATCCAAAACCCCCAAAGGAATCAGCTGCTGTTTGAGGCTGCTCAGTAATTGCTGCCGCACTTGGGGCATAATATTATTTCCCTCCAACTTGGCAAAATCATCCCGCGCTTCTCGCCACCAATTTTTAAGCGTAGTATAGTGGTCGCTTATCCTTGCTTGTAAATCGGGATTAGCTTCCAGATTCTCTTTAATAGCGGCTTTCGTGGCAATTTCTGGGCAAAAACTAGCATAGCCGGGGCGTAGGGGTCTAAATAGGGTATTTGTATTGATGCCAAACTTAGCAAAAGTATCCTGTTGTGCGGCAATTTCAGCCTGCGGAATACCCCCCATCAAGTGAGCTTTTACATCCTCCGGTTCGGGATCTGGCGTATTATCCACATAGCGGCGAATATTAAGATTAAAGTCGTGTTTTTCGACAATTTCCGACTTATCTACCAAGCGGCTATATTTGGGATATTCTCGCTTGTGGGTAAAGACATAATCGATCTTTTCAATGTCTTCGGGGCGCAATTTATTCTGGTTCTTTCCCTCAGCATATTCTCGATCGGCATTAATAAAAAGGATTTTATCGCGTAATTCATCAGGTTTATTTTTATTCACCACCAACACACAGGCCGGGATACCCGTGCCATAAAATAACCCCGGGGGCAAACTAATAATCGCCTCAATCAGATCATCCTCAATTAAGATCTCTCGAATCAGCTTCTCTTTCCCCCCCCGAAATAGCACCCCATGGGGCATGATAGTGGCCATGTGGCCGTCGAGTTTAAGACTGGCAATCATGTGCTGGACAAACATCAGATCCGCCTTTTTCCCCTTTTCCGGGCAGAATTCGCGAAAGCGGTTGGTAAACTTGAGATTAGACTTGCTGTAATCCTGGGAAAAGGGCGGATTAGCGAGAACTCGGTCAAACTTGCGAATCTGTCCGTTTTCTAAAATGAGCGGATCTTCGAGAGTGTCCCCGTTTTCAATGGTGAAGCGGGTGATGTTGTGGAGGATCATATTCATATTACAAATTGACCAGACTGTACCGTTAGAATCCTGTCCGTAGAGTGCTAGATTCTGGGGGTTTTGCCCCTGTTCCTCCACATATTGATAGGACTGGATAAGGAAACCGCCCGACCCCACGGTAGGGTCATAGATAGTATGGCCCGCTTGGGGTTTAACCAACTGCACCAACAGCCGCACCACCTCGGCCGGCGTGTAAAATTCTCCCCCTTTCTTCCCGGCACTATCGGCAAAGTATTTGATTAGGTACTCGTAGGCGGCACCCAATAGGTCGGGAAACTCAAAGTTATCGTTGACCAGCACAAATTGGGGCTGATTGAAATGATCTAGTAAATCCTTCCATTTGTGGTCAGGTATCTTGGTTTTGCCCTTGGTGGCATTAAAATCGATGTTATTCTTCAGCACTCCCGCCAAGGCATCGTTAGCATCCTCTACCGCCGCTAATGCCTTATTGAGCATATTGCCGATGTCCTGCTTAAGGTGTTTGAGCGGCGGGACTTCCTGGCCGTTTTCGTCGCGCCAGGATTGATGCCAGCGAGCGCGAGGAGGTACGAAAAATGTTTCTCCATAGGAGGTTTCGCCTTCTAGGAGTTCGGCCAGCAGCGACGGGTCTGGGATGTGTGCATATTGTTTCTTGAGTTGCGCTTGCTTGCGCTCAAACTCGTCTGACAAGCGTTTGAGGAACAACATCCCAAAGATAAATTCTTTGAACTCGGAAGCGTCCATTTTACCGCGCAGAATGTCCGCCGCCTTAAATAGAAAGCCTTCGAGTTGACTGAGAGTGATCTTTTCTTGTTTCATCGTTAGTTAAGTTAAATGTTCACCAGTTTAAGTGGGTGGGTGGAATTAAATTGAAAATGGATTTTAGGTTCGATCCCCCCTACCCCCCTTGATAAGGGGGGTGCCGATAGGCGGGGGGATCCCCCCTACCCCCCTTGATAAGGGGGGTGTCGATAGGCGGGGGGATCCCCCCTGCCCCCCTTGATAAGGGGAGTGTCTGACAACTTTTAACACCTATCTACTTATCTTGCTAAAGATTGACCGCTCAGGCAATAATGGGAAGGTTTATCATGCCCATTAAAGAATGCTCAACGCTTTTATTTGGCTACCGATTATAGGGGCGATACTGATTGCCTACACGCCTCTAGAGGCGAAAAAAGTGCGAGGATTAGCTCTAACTCTTTCTGTCGTTCTCTTACTGCTTAATATCCTCCTTGGCTGGCAATTTGACCCTAGTAACCCGCAAATGCAGTTCACGGTTAACCTGCCTTGGATTAATTTCCTCGGTTTCAATTATGCCCTCGGTGTCGATGGCTTATCATTTTCATTACTTTTTCTTAACAGCATCTTGACAATAATTGCTCTTTATGCTAGTGGCACAGAGGTTAACCGACCGAAATTTTACTATTCCCTGCTCTTGTTACTCAATGCCGGAGTAGCGGGGGCCTTTCTAGCGCAGGATTTACTGCTATTTTTCCTATTTTACGAATTAGAAATCGTTCCCCTTTACTTTCTCATTGCCATTTGGGGGGGTCAAAGACGCGGTTATGCGGGCATGAAATTTTTATTATACACGGCAATTTCCGGCTTTTTAGTGCTAATCTCTTTCCTTGGCTTAGTTTGGCTAACCGGTGCTGATAATTTCGCCTATAATCCCCTTTTATCGAATAATTTAGACGTTAAAACTCAATTACTGCTCCTTATTCCCCTTCTGATTGGATTAGCCATCAAAATCCCGATTTTTCCCTTTCATACTTGGCTACCGGATGCCCACGTCGAAGCATCTACCCCCGTTTCTGTGCTTTTAGCGGGAATATTACTCAAATTAGGAACCTATGGACTGCTGCGCTTTGGAGTCGGTTTATTCCTCGATGCTTGGGTGACTCTCGCCCCTTGGTTAGCAACAATAGCAGCTATCAGCGCCCTCTACGGGGCCAGTTGCGCTATTGCCCAAAAGGATATGAAAAAAGTAGTGGCCTATTCTTCCATTTCCCACATGGCCTATATTTTACTAGCGGCGGCGGCCACCACCAGATTAAGCATCACCGCGGCGATTTTGCAGATGATTAGTCACGGTTTAATTTCCGCTTTGTTATTTTTGTTGGTGGGAGTAGTGTATAAAAAAACCGGCAGTCGGGATGTGGATTATCTACGCGGTTTATTAAATCCCGAAAGAGGTTTACCAATCACGGGAATGTTAATGATTTTAGCGGCTATGGCCAGCGCCGGCATCCCTGGAATGGTGGGATTTATCGCCGAGTTTTTAGTTTTTCGTGGCAGTTTCCCGATTTTTCCGATACAAACGCTCTTATGTTTGGTTGCTAGTGGTTTAACCGCAGTGTATTTTCTCCTGATGATTAATCGGGTTTTCTTTGGCCGTTTAACCCCTGAATTATCGCGCATTCCTCGCAGTACCTGGCCCGAAAGATTTCCCGAAATTGCTTTGGCTTTATTTATTATTGTTTTGGGATTACAACCGAGTTGGATGATTCACTGGAGTGAAAACCAAGCATCAATGTTATTAACTGGCACGGCAATCAGTCAAAGGCAATCATAGAAACCTTTTCCAGAATTTTTTAAACCTAGACCGAAACTAACTTGTGGATAGGAGCCGAAACGTCAAAAATTTTTGGCTTTGCGGAGGGAATTAACCGTTAAAACCACCTGTTCCCCCACCAGTTCAATTTCTTCTAAAGTATTAAAACGACTCAACCCGAAGCGCAGGGAGGCATAAGCGAGAGATTCGGGGCGACCCAAGGCAGTTAAAACGTGGGAGGGGGCGGTATGGCTAGAAGAACAGGCAGAACCGGAGGAAAGCGCCACTATTGGCTGTAATCCTAACAATAACGCCGCACCGTCCACCCCTTCAATACTAATATTCAAATTTCCGGCTAATCTTTGGCTAGGATGACCATTGAGATAAATTCTGTCTAATTGACTGATAATCTCCCATAAACGGGCTTTTAACTGATTTAAGTAGCCGGTATCTTCTTCAATCGCTTTGATGCCCAATTCTACTGCCTTGGCAAAACCGACAATTTGCGGTGTAAATATTGTACCCGATCGCAGTCCTTTTTCCTGGCCTCCCCCTTGAATTTGAGCGGCGAGACGAACTCTGGGGTTCCGGCGCCGGACGTACAGCGCACCGATTCCCTTCGGTCCGTGGACTTTGTGGGCAGTTAAGGACATCATATCTATATTCATTTCCTCCACATCTAGGGGAATTTTGCCGATTGCTTGGGCCGCGTCCGTATGAAAAAGTACCTGATACTGGCGACAAATCGCCCCAATTGCCGCTAAAGGTTGAATCACCCCAATCTCGTTATTAGCAGCCATAATTGACAGCAAAATCGTGTCAGGACGCAAAGATTTTTCTAGTAGTTCCAAGTCAATTAGGCCATCAGCACCGACGGGTAAAATTGTCACCTCAAAACCCAATTTTTCCAGATAATGACAGGGATCTAAAATGGCCCGATGTTCTGTCACCACCGTAACTAGGTGTCGTCCCTTGGCGAAATAAGCTTCGGCAACCCCTTTGATAGCCAGGTTATTGGCCTCCGTTGCCCCACTGGTAAAAATAATTTCTTCGGGACTACTATTAATAGCAGCGGCGATTGTTTCTCGTGCCTGTTTAACCGCAGCCTCGGCTGTCCAACCATAGACATGATTAATACTACTGGCATTACCAAAGTGTTCGGTAAAATAGGGCAACATCGCCGCCAGAACCTGCGGCTCCATCGGTGTCGTGGCGTGGCAATCTAGATAAATCGGCTTTTGAGACATATTTTTCCCCCGCGGGGGATTTGAGAAGGAGATATCCCCTATTTTAAGAGAATCTCTGAAAGTGCATTGCTAATCTATGTTAACAAAAAAGTATCGGATAGCAGTCAACAGCTGACGACTCAGGCCAGAACTTTAAGATTTAATAATGAGAGCGCAATCGCTCCCTGAGAGCAGTTACAATTCCCCTATTCCAATGTTGTTCAGCAACCCAACAGGATTAATAACACATATTTTCCCGCTCAATCATGGCTAAAAAATCGAAGGCATTTAGTGAACTGCTCAGGCTGCAGAAAATGTCCCAAGGATCCGAAAAACCCTTGAAAAGCTTTGAGAAGAAATTAAGAGAAAAGTCCTTGCCTTTCAAGGAAATTGTCGTCTCTCCTTCTGGGGAAGTCACAATGTCGGAAGTTCTGGAGGATTTTATCGAGCCTTACCGCGAATCCAATGAAACAAAGGGATCTATGCGAACACTGCTGACCATAGGGATAATCGCTTGGAATCTGGCGTTGTCCCCCGAGTCAAAGCGGCAAGAGATGATAGACCGAGTTTTTAACAAAGACCTTCTTAAAGGAGATAAAAGGCTCAAGGCGGATATTCAAGGGCTAATCGACGAGCTAATCGCTAGGAAAAACCGTTATTTCTCGGAAAACAAGCGGATGATTGTGGATTTTGAGTTAAAAGAGCTAGGAAGCGAGTATCATCTCTCGGTTGCCTCCAGCTTGTCGCCCGAATTTTCCGAGTCAGAGTTTGCCTTCAAAGTCGGCGACTCGGTCATCGTCAAACAGGGTGTACTCGACCCAGATTTGGGGACTGACATCGGTGGTTGGCAAGGAAGAATTGTGACAATTGAGCGGCAGAGCAATCTCATCGGCATTGAATGGGATAGCATCACCCTGAAAAACATCCCCAGTTCGGTGATTGACCAGTGTGAACTGGAAAACCTAGACTGGGCCCAAATGTACCTCTCCTCAACGGATGTGGAATTAACCCAACCTCGAGATACAGAAGAAGATGTGGCCGCCATCATTGAGCAAATTGAGTCTAACATCGTTGGAGCTATTTAGCAGAAAAGAGAAAGGCGATTCAGGCGGTTGGCCGACGTTGACCATGAGGATGAAATGGCGGCTTTAGGCGCTTGGAAAAAAACACTTGATTCATTACCCTATTGACCATCGAGCAGCGATTTGGAGGAGAGAAATTTGAGATGGATGATTCCCAGAAATATGAGGCTGACTGTCAAAAGATAAGAAAAGTCAATCATGAATTACTAAAGGATTTCGAGAGTTGGCTAGAATCATCAGGTTTGTCGGAAAAAACCATTAATAATCATATTTCAAATATAGATTTTTATATCAACGAATATTTACTCTATGAGGATGCAGTAGAAGCTAAAGACGGGGTAGATATGGTCGGTGACTTTTTGGGTTATTGGTTTATCAAAAAGGCCCTGTGGGCCAGTCAATCAAGCCTCAAGGCTAACGCAGGTAGTCTGAAAAAGTTCTACACTTTCTTACTGGAAAAAGGCCTAATAGATAAAGATGATTTGCGAGAACTTAAAGAAACCATCAAGGAAGAAATGAGTGAATGGCTGGAAACCCTAGAGTGATACGATGACCCATTGAGTGAAGATATGTGGGATGTTTGGTGATTTTAGCCGAGGGGCAATCCCCCACCCTCTGGCTGAGAAGCTATAATATCATTGTCAGGACACAAGGAGAGCGAGACAATGGAAACATTAGAATTAGAAAGCTGCCAGTCGATTCTTAAAGCTGGTCAAACGACGACCGAAAGAGCGTTAGAATTATTTGACGCTCTCGAACCCGTGAGTTTAGACTTTATGCTCGGTGTTTGGCAAGGTTCTGGACTTCAGACAAATCACCCCATGGATGGTTTATTAGAAGCATCTAATTGGTATGGTAAAGAGTTTGTCGATACCGAGAATGTCCACCCCCTGTTATTTTTAGATGGTCAGGGAAAAATTTTTAAGGTAGCACCCAATCCCACGGCCATGAACTGGATTGTTAAGCTGCCGATACTCAAAAATAATTCTCTGAAACCTTTACTGATGCTGACCAACTCCTTGCTGAAAACAGAGACAAGTCAGGCTAGACTGCGAATGATGGAATATCGGGGCAAAGTCAGCGCCACGATGATTTATGATTATTTGCCGATTAATGACTCTTTTCGGAAAGTAGATGATAATACCGTGCTGGGAATTATGGATTTTAAAAACTCTCCCCAACCTTTCTTTTTTGTTCTCAAGCGATGTCAAAGACCTCTTAATTCTTGAGGTTCGATTTAAACCCTTCATTATTGACGATATAATAAGATTATTGCCGTCCTTTTTCGGCTCGATTATCAATTGCAATGACTCGCCAAATTCACGACCAATTTGCTAAGGAGTATTTAGAGGAATTGTTAGCACCTCTAGGGACGATTAGAAAGAGCAAGAAAGTAAAAAGCGAGGTTCAAGAAATTGATGTCTGGTTTGAACCGGCCAGTTCACCATCAAGGAATAAACTCCCTTTAGGGTTACTCGGAAAAATGGCGGCGACTTCCTGCTTGTTTGAACCTTTCCGCAACTCTCCCTCAGAAATAGAGATTCGCAGTTGTATATCAAAGTTATATGCGGTTCATAATGACCTCTTAAGGAAGGCGAAACGGTCAAACAAAGCTCTAACTGCAGCAGAATTGCCAGTTTTATGGATTCTCACGCCCACCTTTTCAGCTAGAATGATTCAAGGATTCAGGGCTGACAGCGATGAGAGTAATTGGTTGAAAGGGGTTTACTTTTTAGCTGACTTCCTCAAAACAGCCATAGTCGCCATCCATCAATTACCGGTGAATGAAGACACTTTATGGTTGAGGGTTTTAGGAAAAGGAGGAACTCAGAAACGAGCCGTAGAAGAGTTAGTTGAACTTCCCCAACCTAACCCTTTTCGAGAAAATTTACTGGAAATCTTAGCCAACTGGCGCAAGAATTTAGAGTTGAGGGATAATTTAAGTGTAGAGGAACAGGAGGTCATTATGAACTTATCACCAGCTTATCTAAAGCAGCGAAAAGATTGGAAGGAAGAGGGAAAACAAGAAGGGAGACAAGAAGGGAGACAAGAAGGCACCTTAGAAGAACGTTACTCGATGATAGCCAGTCTTCTGGAAGGAAGGTTCGGAACTCTAGATTCGGAATTATCCGCTCTGGTGGAACGGATTGCCCAACTTCCCATCTCGGAACGCACCGAGTTAATTCTTTCTCTGGCGAATTTATCCCGCTCCTCACTATTAGAAAGATTGAGAGACAATTAAATTTTCAGTCCGCTTCAGCCTTAAATCCTGATGGTAGAGAGACTCCGCAGGGCGACACGGATTCCTATTATAGTAAAAGGTTAGCAAAAATTTTTGAGTTTGTCAAGTCTTTTGCGAAAAAAAAGCTGAAAAAATTTCAGCCCGATAATTATCTATAATTGTCTCTTAGTTTAGTTTTTAGAGGAGACAATCGCCAATTCTTGCCGCCAAACTAGCAGGGATTTCTCCCAAGCTAGTTCCCATTTTTGCGCCAAAAAAGGTCGAGTATTTTTGCCCAAATTATAGGGAGCATCCCAATTTTGCCATAAGTATAAATGCTTAGAGACTAAAAACGTTAGCTAAGGCAAAATAAAGAGAAACAATTAAACGGTAGAATCATGAATACAGA
>NZ_JASJFB010000516.1:0-3301 GCF_030065455.1 Microcystis sp. M53602_WE12
GATAGCTGCGATAGATTTAGGCATAGATAATTTCATGGCTGTAACTTCAAATCAACCGGACTTTATCCCTTTGTTGATTAATGGCAGACCGTTAAAAAGCCTGAATCAATTTTATAACCAACGTCGAGCTAAGTTACAATCTCTGTTAAATCGTCAAAGTTCCCAGAGGATTCGCCGTTTAACCCGTTGCCGTAATCAGAAAGTAGATGATTATCTTCATCAGGCTAGTCGTTATTTAGTCAATCTCTTAGTTGAGCAAGAGATAACAACTTTAGTAATTGGGAAAAATGACGGTTGGAAACAAGAAGTGAACTTAGGAAAAGTCAACAATCAAAAATTTGTGACCATCCCTCATGCTCGATTAATTGACATGATTAGTTATAAATGTCAATTAGTAGGAATCTCTGTGATTCTTCAAGAAGAATCCTATACCTCAGCTTCTAATTTTTTGAATGACGATCCTCTCCCCGTTTATGGACAGATAACTGAAAAGCCAGTGTTTTCAGGAAACTGAATTTCGCGAGGGTTATATCGTACAGATAAGGGGATTCTGGTTCAATCTGATGTCATGGGTTCCTACAATATTTTACGAAAAGCATTCCCAAATGCGTTTAACCGCTATGGGATAGAGAGGTGCGTAGTTCACCCAAGGAGAATCAATCTCTCGAAGTAAAAGTGAAGGGAATTTCTGAAATGGAATTCAGTCTGTCTATATTTGACTATACTTTTACTAACTATCAGATGCTCTATTAGAGATTAAGAAAAGCGGCTCTTCGGTAATTGTTATGCAATGGACGGGGGTTATAAGGGATGGAACCCTTATATAGAAAGGCATTTAGCGATTTTTGTCAATTGTTTTTTATCTAGAGCGAACTAATCGAATTAAGTCTCTTGCCAGATAAGGATTTAGTCGATTTATGCCCCCCTATCGAACCATACCAAGTAACGAAGAACCAGAAAAGCTGTCGTAGAACGACGGGGTTTTCAACCCAAATTTTCGCTCAATGTTCCGCTATGGTAAAAGGGTTACGGAGTCCTCCTAGCACCCGCACACCACACGAAAACCGTAGTAGTGGTAGGTGCTGACGCGCCTAGCGAAGAAGCTGCGGAAAGCGGAACGACAGAGACCTGGATTGCCGTACCAAGAACCGCCCCGTAATAGAGAACGATTATTATTCTCAGTAATCCACGCCGACCCGTCCTCTGGCGCTCCGGTATAGTTATCGTGCCAATCGTCCGCGCACCATTCCCAGACTTGCCCGTGCATATCGTAAAGTCCGAAAGCGTTGGGGGGAAACTGCCCGACGGGAGTGGTTTGTTGTCGATAAGTACCCTTTTTACCGTCGGCGTAGGTATAGTTTCCGTGATAGTTCGCTATTTCGGTGGAGAGGGTAGCCCCGAAAGCAAAAGGAGTGGTCGTTCCTGCGCGACAAGCGTATTCCCACTGTGCCTCGCTGGGGAGATGATAATCTTTCTGAGTAAGCTTGGATAGCCGTTTACAGAATTCTACGGCTTGATACCAGTTCACACACTCTACCGGTCGATTATTTCCCTTGAAGTACGAGGGGTCGAGGGATAGGTCGATGTCGATTTTCGCCTGAGATGCGATGATTCGCCATTGCTCTTGGGTAATGGGATATTTGCCCATGTAGAAAGAGGGAACGGTGACTCGATGCTGCGGTTTTTCGTAGTTATGCCCCTCACCATCGGGCGATCCCATGAGGAAAGTACCGCCAGGGATATAGACTATTTCTAGGTCGATATTATTGCCGAGGTTTTCGCTCTTTTGAAAACCTTTTCCCAGGCGAGGTTTGATTATATTCCCTCTGGGATCAACGGTGATGATCTCGAAGGAGAATTCTTTCCCTTTTTCCTCCTCCTGACTACAATCTTCCTCTTCTACTCCCCGCTTATTTTCCTCTCGCTCTTTTTCTTTCTCAAATCGTCTTGCTAATTGCTGTTCGTAGGCTTCTCGAACTTTCTTTTGCTTGGCTTTAAGAAGATCGCTATAGGGTTGAATTAACTCTTTTTTGAGATCGATATTCGGTAAGCGGACTTCGTAGTAGGGATCGAGATTTAGATAATAAATATCGATATAAAAAGCCAAGAGAATTTGGTAAATTTTGATAATTACCGCTCTAATAATCAAGAGGATTTCATCTTCGGTTTTTCCTGCCTTTAATAATTCCCGTTCTACTTCTCGCCAATTCCATTCGATCGGTGAGAAAGACATCGCTTGCTTATCCTGCATTTTCCAAGAGGCAACTCGAAAGGTCACGGCATCCGATCGAATGTCTGTATAGATTATATATACAGGTACGCAGGACAACAAACTATGTAACCGTTCGATTTCGATTTCCTCGATTGGTTGCTTGAAATAATCTCCAAAAAATTTAACGGGATATAGTTGATCATTAACTGAATAGTAATCCGCAAGAAAAGAACTCACCTTTCGCATCTCTAGCTTGAAATCTAACTTCCTCATGGCAGCTAGGGAGCGATCGCTCGCTACACTGGGTAAACAGGCTAATATCAAGAGAGTTTGTTGATATTTCTTGAGCATCTGCTCGGTTTCAAAGCGACTCAACTGCGATAACCATGTATCTTTGTCCCACTCAGCTTGAATTTCTTGCAGCTTTAACTCAATTTCTTTTTCTTGCTGTTCTCTTAGTAGTTCTTGCCGTAGATAACTCAGGTTACGTTGTTCTTTTTGGATGGCGATTTTGATTTCTTTCAATTCAAGAGAAAGATTTTCTAAACCGATTCTTTCCCTAGGGATTTCATTATCTGTTTCTTGTTGCACCAATTCGCACTTGAATTGCTGCAACGCCAATTCGCACTTGAATTGGCGTTGTTTTCTTTGCAGTTGTAGGGATTGATTATCGAGTTCCAGCTTTTTTTTGTAGTAAGATAACTCGGCTTTTTTGACTTCGCTATTATTTTCCACTACGGAGGCACCATGACGAGATGCTTGATCATCATTAGATAGAAGGCGCTCCATCAGCTTCAGTGCCACCCGGGAGATACCAACAACAATTTGCTCGATCATTACCGCGTCCATTAGACTAACTCCTCATACTGTAGTGTTTTCATCGAAAATTTTGGGTCTGAAACCCCGTCGTTCTACGACGGCTTTACTGTTAAGTATTAGCACATTTACGAAATATATGCTAGTGTGAAAGGACATGGAAAAAGCCTATTCGTTTCGATTTTACCCCACACCCGAACAAGAGTCGCTATTGCGGCGCACTTTGGGCTGTGTAAGATTAGTTTACAATAAAGCTCTCCATCTCAGAACACA
>NZ_JASJFB010000854.1:0-6097 GCF_030065455.1 Microcystis sp. M53602_WE12
AAATAAATAACATCCTAGAAACTGAGGATAGAGAGGTGTTTATGACTTTATCTCAAACCTATCAGGAATGGAAGGAAGCAACTAAACGGGAAGGACGACTGGAAGGAAAACTAGAAGGAAAACTAGAAGGTAAACTAGAAGGTAAACTAGAAGGTAAACTAGAAGGAAAACTGGAATCTATTCCCCGTTTGCTGGCTTTGGGTTTAAGTGTGGAACAAATCGCTCAAGCTTTGGATTTAGACTTAGAACAGGTCCGACAAGCGGCGCAAGAGTAAAGGTGGAGAGTTAAAACGCAAAAATGCCACAATGGATAAAATAGGCATTTTCTGACTAACTGACATCTTCTATGAGTAACCACCTAAGCGGAAGCGAGATTCGCCAGCGATTTTTAGACTTTTTTGCGGCCAGAAACCATAAAATTCTCCCTAGTGCCTCTCTAGTCCCAGAAGACCCCACCGTTTTGCTGACTATTGCGGGAATGCTCCCTTTTAAACCGATTTTCTTAGGGCAAAAGACCCCAGAATTTACCCGCGCTACCACTTCCCAAAAATGTATTCGCACCAACGATATCGAAAATGTCGGCCGGACTGCTAGACACCATACTTTTTTTGAGATGTTGGGCAATTTTAGCTTTGGTGATTATTTTAAAGAACAAGCGATCGCCTGGGCCTGGGAATTGTCCACAGAAGTTTTTAACCTTCCCCCCGAAAGATTAGTCGTTAGTGTCTTTAGAGAGGATGAGGAAGCTTTCGCTATCTGGCGCGATAAAATCGGTATTCCTGCTCATCGTATCCAAAAAATGGGCGAAGCGGATAACTTTTGGGTATCGGGTCCCACGGGTCCCTGTGGTCCCTGTTCGGAAATTTACTACGATTTTCACCCGGAATTGGGGGATAAAACCATCGATTTAGAGGATGATAGCCGTTTTATCGAGTTTTATAACCTCGTCTTCATGCAGTATAACCGCGACGCGGATGGCAATCTGACACCCCTGGCCAATAAAAATATCGATACGGGGATGGGTTTGGAACGGATGGCGCAAATCCTGCAAAAAGTCGCCAATAACTACGAAACTGACCTAATTTTCCCGATTGTCGCTGAAGCGGCCCGGTTAGCAGCCATAGACTACCAGAAAGCGGACGAAAAAACGAAAGTTTCCCTAAAAGTCATCGGCGATCATGTGCGTTCGGTAGTACACATGATAGCGGATGGTATCTCAGCATCGAATACTGACAGAGGTTACGTCCTGCGTCGTCTGATTCGGAGAGTAGTACGGCACGGGCGTTTAATCGGTATTGAAGGTCAATTTATCACCAAAGTGGCGGAAGTTGCGATCGCTCTTTCCGAGTCCGTCTATGGCAATGTTCGGGAACGAGAAACGGTGATCAAGGCAGAATTAGAGCGAGAGGAAGCGAGATTTTTAGAAACCCTAGAAAGAGGCGAGAAACTGCTCGAATCGATTCTAGAAAAAGAAAAAAGCCAGATTTCGGGAGTCGATGCCTTTACCCTTTATGATACCTATGGCTTCCCCCTCGAACTCACTCAAGAAATCGCCGAGGAGCAGGGTTTAAGCGTCGATACGGCGGGTTTCGAGCAGGAAATGAAAAAACAGCAGCAAAGATCAAAAGCCGCCCACGAAACCATAGATTTGACGGTACAGGGCAGTTTAGATAAGCTGGCAGAACATATTCACCCGACGGAATTTCTCGGTTATACGGATTTGCAAGCAACCGCAACAGTAACGACGGTTTTAGTCGCTGGTAAAACGGTGGAATCGGCCGCAGCAGGCACTGAGGTGCAGGTAGTTCTCGATCAAACCCCTTTTTATGCCGAATCGGGTGGACAAATCGGTGATAAGGGTTATTTAACCGGCGATAATCTGGTTATCCGCGTTGAGGATGTGCAGAAAGAATCGGGGATTTTTATCCATTTTGGTCGGATTGAGCGGGGAATTGTCACCACCGGCGATACAATTAATGCACAGATCGATCGTTCCTGTCGTCGTCGCGCCCAAGCTAATCATACCGCCACCCATCTGCTACAATCGGCCCTGAAAAAGCTTGTCGATGGGGGGATTTCCCAAGCAGGTTCCCTAGTCAATTTCGATCGCCTCCGTTTTGATTTTAACTGTCCTCGTCCCCTGACTAGCGCTGAATTGCAACAGGTGGAAGAACAGATTAACACTTGGATTGCCGAAGCGCATGACACCCAGATAGCGGTGATGGGATTGGAAGAAGCGAAGCAGAAGGGAGCTATTGCCATGTTTGGCGAGAAATACGGCTCAGAAGTGCGAGTTATCGATATTCCTAGCGTTTCTATGGAATTATGCGGGGGAACTCACGTTAAAAATACTGCCGAGATCGGTTTATTTAAAATCATCTCCGAGACGGGAATCGCCGCAGGAATTCGTCGCATCGAAGCGGTGGCCGGCCCTGCCGTGTTAGCATACCTGAATGAACGGGATCAGGTGGTGCGGGATTTGTGCGATCGCTTTAAGGTCAAACCTCTGGAAATTCCCGATCGCATTACGGTCTTACAATCAGAGTTAAAAGGCACACAAAAGCAGTTAGAAGCGGTTAAACAGGAGTTGGCGCTAAATAAATCGGATGCTTTGCTATCTCAAGCTGAATCTATCGGCGAATTTAAGCTATTAGTCGCTTCTTTGGGCGATATTGATGCTAATGCTTTGATGGCCGCAGCCGAAAGACTACAGCAAAAATTAGGGGAAGGGGCAGTGGTTTTGGCCTCGACTCCCGCAGCTGATAAAGTGAGTTTAGTGGCCGCTTTTAGTCCCCGGGTGATTAAAGATAAGGGTTTACAAGCGGGTAAATTTATCGGTGCGATCGCTAAAATCTGCGCCGGTGGTGGTGGTGGTCGTCCCAATTTAGCTCAAGCTGGGGGACGGGATGCTAGTAAGTTAAGCGAAGCTTTAGCTAAGGCCAAAAGTCAGTTAACTAGCAGTTTACAATAGTGTTAAGGGTGGGCATTTTGTCCACCTTTAAAAAATTAGTTATCCTCTCGGTGTGATTGGTAAAAATAATATGGAACTACTGATCAAGAATTTGGGATCAATTAGAAATAATAATCAAACCATAGATTTAACCAAGAAGTTCTATACTTTTATTGGCTACAATAATAGTGGCAAAACCCTAGTTTCTCAGCTTTTATGGACAATTTTTAATAATGACAATATTAGAAGGTTTTCCGAAAATACCGAAATTGATTCTTTAGTAATTGACTCGGAAAAACCTATTAAAAAAATTACGATCAATCAAGAATTAATCGATGAGATTCTCAATAAATTTAGCCAGTTTATTGAAAAAGAAGTTGTTAATACCTATAATCTTGATGCTAGTATTAAAGAAACGATTATTGGTTCCAATAAATTAGTTTTTCAAGCAAATATCAAAGAATTTAAAGAGACGAAATTTAAAACAACTTTTTTGGTTCGTGTTGCAGGAAATAATGATCTGGAGTATTTACAGATTAGCAAGGGCAAAGGTAGCCTAACAATAAATATAAAAGAGAATAATATCCCTGAGAAAGTATTTGATCAAATACCCAGAGACTTTTTTGAGAGAGCTAAACCATACAAGGAATCAGTAATTATTCCGTCAATAATAAGAGTGCTTTTGTCTCATGCAGAAGATACTTTTTTTATCCCCGCTAGTCGTAGTTTTTTTCCTGTTTTCTACCAGTACATTTATGAGATAGAGAGAAATAAAAGAAGTGAGTATAATCGTCGATTGCAAGAATTAATAGAAAATATTGATGATGATGTTGATACTAATCGGGATATATTCAAACGTCTTCAAGAACAATTACCCAAAAGGTCTTATACAGAACCAATGAATAAAGTGATTGAGTCGCTTTATTCTCTCAATACCAAGAAAAAAATTAATTCAGTTTATAATTCTCTGATTGAAAAGATGACCGGATTAATGGGAGGAGAAATCACCATTTCTAGTCTAGAATCGATCGCACCTATTCAATTTTCTTTTAAATTCGATGAAAGCAAAGATTTACCCATGTATCTAGCTTCATCTTCAGTCAATCAGTTGACTATCTTGTATCTTTATCTCAAATATTGGGCTAAGGAAAAAAACAATTTTTTGATGATAGATGAACCAGAAGTTAATTTGCATCCCGAAAATCAAATTCGCTTAATGGATATTTTAGTTCAATTTGTCACCGAGCATAATAATCGGGTTTTGATCACCACCCATAGCCCGATTTTAACCGATATTCTCAACAATTATGTTTATCTTCATACCTTAAAAAGTTATGATGTTGATGTCACAAAAATTATTGAAGATAATCAATTAAAAAATTTAAATCCAGAAATTTCAATTGCTAAAGAAGACTTAGGGGTTTACTTTTTCACGGGTGATAAAATTATTGATTATGGAACCAGTGAATATGGTGTTTATTTTCGTAACTTTAAAGAAGTTATCAACTCTGTGCAGAAATCTGGCGAAATTTTAACCAATCATATCTATTTAGCAGAGAATGAGTAAGTCTAACTCAAAAAAAGAAATATTTTCCCTTAGACAAGAGTTTCATCAAGCTTTAGAAAAACAGGGTTTTATTGAAGAAATCTCCCCTAGTCAGGATGAGTATATTGAAATTCTAGAAACAAATAAGAGCGATTTAAAGAAAGTAGTTATTAATCACTTAAAGTTATCGTCTAAAAATGACAAAAATATATCTACAGAAGTAGATAAAATCTGGGTTATCAATTTAGAAAAAGAGTTACCCGGTATCTCTGCTTCCGGCAAAACCCCTGAAAAAGCTATATTAGGGTCTGCTGAAAAAGTTTTTCCTAGGGGCAGGGTGTAGGGTGTGGGGTGTGGGGTGTGGGGTTTTACCCATTTTCATCGGGTAAATTACCTAATTTTCAGGGAAAAAGTCCAGGGATTTTCCCCCCGACCACTCCCATATCTGGTACTTTTTGATTGACAAAAAGTCTAAAAGTCTTACCCAACAAGGTTTTTAGATTTATTCAGCTAACCCTAAGTAGTCGTGCCAAATAAATTTCCTAGTTGAGACAGTTATCAGTTATCAGTTATCAGTTATCAGTTATCAGTTATCAGTTCACTGTTTACTGTTTACTGTTTAAGGAAGAATAAAAGAAAACTCTGATCAATAATTACTCACTGGTCAAAAGGTAATCACAGCAGCAAACAGGTGTCGAGCTAGATTTCAAATACACTGGGATTGCAGGCTCCCTCAACCGTGAAAGGAGAAATTAACCGACTTTGAGCGAGGAGGAACAGGAGCAGTTTACCTCCTCACCTAAACAAATACAGCTATACTATAGCTCTATCCCCATTTCTCGCAAACGAGCCGCCAGCCGTTGAGAACGCTGTCTTTCCGCTTCCAGAGCTTGCTGAGTAGCATTTAATTGCTCCTGTGCTGCAGCCGCTCGCTCCTGTGCTGCTTCTTCTGGCAAGGGGATTAAATTGCCTTCCGAGTCATAAAATCTGGCCCAGATTGCCGTTTCTCGGTCAATAGTACCCTCCCAAGTTCCCAACCAATAGCCTAAGGTTTCGCACCATAACCAGCCGCGCTCGTTTCGTTCTAAAGAATGGTAGCGTTGGTCTGCTCCTAAATGCCATCCTTGTAAAGAATTGGCATCAAAAGGATCGTAGATGAAATAATCTGGCGTGCGGAAGGTTCCCTCATAAATGGCTTTTTTTCGCACTTTATCGGTTCTTGCGGTACTAGGAGAGGTTAATTCCACGATAACGTCAGGATAACGTCCCTCTTCTTCCCAAATTACCCAACCCTGTCGCTCTCTGCTGCCATCGACATTGAGGACAGCGAAGAAATCGGGCCCGCGAAAATCGCGATTTTTCGCCTGTTCGCGGCTGAAATAAATAAACATATTGCCACCCGTGTAGAAGTCGTCTCGCTCACCATAACCTTGATGTAGGGAGCGAATCAGCACATTCATGGCAATGCGGTGTCGGTTGCTTTCCAAGGGTTCACCATCATCAAAAATTAAGTCTGTGGGGGGTGGGGGGGGTTCCCAGAAGTCCTCGAAATCTTCTTCTATCAGTGCCGGAGAGGTGGCAGTTTCGTCGCTTTTGGCAAT
>NZ_JASJFB010000418.1:0-8601 GCF_030065455.1 Microcystis sp. M53602_WE12
CTCGATGAGGCCATCCCTGTTACTCGCGTTAATTCTTCTTGATTTTGGATGGGGAGCTACAGGGCAAAAGCGTTTTGTATTCTGTATTCCTTGCTACATTCTGAATTTGGAATTGCTGGCTATTTTTAGCAAAAAACCAGAGCATCAATAGAACAATAGCGATCGCCAGTCCGCTAAAAACAGTATTTTTATGCTGCTCTAACTGCATGGGTGCGGGGGATTCTTCTTTTTTCTGTTTATTTGTCCCCTTTTTAAATTGCGGTGTACTATCGGGAAGTTTCTCTAAATCGGGAATCTTCGTCATCCACTCATCTGGGCGTTTGAGACGGGGAGCTTCGATAATATAAAGCAGACGCTTGGCCTGTTCGCGAATTTGATAGATAGGATGGGTAATAAGTTGCCTACAGATTTCACTAGCTTTCTCCCCCTCTCCTAACCCTTGATGGGCAGAAATTAACCAAATTTGAATCTCACCCCCTTCTCGGGAGCCTAAGGAAATTAAGGCTAAAGCCGCATTTAATTGCTGGACACTAAGACGATATTGTCCACGCTCAAAAGCACTGATTCCAGCTTGATAAAGGTCTTGAAAAGAAAGATTTTCGGCCACGGAGTCAAGATCGAGATAAATAAAATTTTACATAAGTATAGCAAGAGGTAAGAAGCAAGAGGAAACTTTGATCAGTATCAGATGTGAGTTTTCAGTTCACTGATGGTTCTTCGTTACTTGGTATGGTTTGATCGGGTGGCATAAATAGACTACATCCTTATCTGGCAAGAGACTTAATTGATTAGTTCGTTCTAGATGGAAAACAATTGACAAAAATCGCCAAATGTCTTTCTATATAAGGGTTTCATCTCTTATAACCCCGTCTATTGCCTAACACAAACAAAAAGAACCTCACTTGATTACTGTTTACTGTTCACTGTTTACTGATCACTGAAAAGCTCCCCACCTCCGCCATTGAGAATGAGAATCTCGGCAAAAATCCGGTACACTTTCTGCTAAACCTGTTCAACCCGCACGGTATGAAAGAGATTAATCCCCTGTTGCTAATTATATTAGTGATCGCCACTACAATAATCAGTCTAGTTTTAGGGATTCTATTTGGCAAAAAAGCGGCCTTGTTAGGAATTTGGGCAGTTCCCGCCATGGTCGCTTCTTTTATCCATCCCCGTCTGGGATTATTAGCCCTAATCATCTATCTTCCCCTGAGTAATACCTTCGCTTTGTCTGTGGTGAGAGTTTTTCAGGTAGTGGGCAACTTTATTGGCATAGAGCCCTCCTATGCTCTCTACAAAATCGCCAAGGATGCCTTTTATTTCGCCGCTTTAGCGGCAATTTTAATTAAAACAAAAACTTTTAAACAATTACGCCCCAAAATCAAGCCTTTTCTCATCACAGCTTTGATTTTACTTGCCAGCAGCTTGATAACTTTTCTTTTTGTCAATCTGCCCCAAGGAGCAATTGCTGTGGGAATTGTGGGATTAAAAATCCTCCTCAGTTATATTCCCCTAGTTCTCTGTGGGTACTATTTAATCGAGCAAAAACGAGATTTATTCATGGTTAACCGAGTTTTAATCGTGATGATCTTAGTCTGTTGCGGTTTAGCTCTAATTCAATACTTCTTACTCGTCCAAGGTATCTGTCCTGACAATGAATTCCTCAATCAACTCGAAGTCCGTGTCCCGAAATCTGACAGCCAATTTTATCCGGATATTACCGAAAAAGCCACCTTGAAAGCTCAATGTTTTGTCGGCGGTTCATTGTTGTATAATCCCGATCGAGGCTTAATTCGTCTCCCCGGCACATTTTCCGATCCTTGGCAATGGGGTTGGTTTTTAGTATCTAGTAGCGTCATCAGTTACGCGGCCAGTTTTAGTGATCCGCAAAAAAGATGGCGCGTCGCTGGTTGGGTGGCCATGGTTTTAGTCTTGCTTGCGACTCTGGTTTCTGGACAAAGATTACCTTTTTTGCTAGTACCTTTGTTTTACTTGGTTCTTTTTATTGTTACTAGCAAAAGTAAACGAAAGTTACCATTAAAATTGGGAATCTTGGGACTGATTTCCCTGCTCGCGGTGACGTTAATTCCCTTTATTCAGGAAAGAGGGCTAAATTTTATCGGTCGCTGGCTATATTCGTCTCCCATTGACTTTGTAGGCAATCAAATGCAGTTGAGCTTCAGATATGTACAGCTTTTTGGTTTTGGTTTAGGCAGAGCCAGCAGTGGCGCTCTTCATGTAGCGGGAGAAGAAGGGATAAGACTAATTGAAACCTACTACGCTAAACTCGTCCACGAAATCGGTATCATCGGTTTTATCGCTTTTATGGCACTGGTGACAATTCTCTGTATTCTCACCTTTAAAGCCTATTTAAAAGTAAAAAATGCTGCTTTAAAGCATTGGGGTCTCTGTATCTGGATTTTTATACTTTTTATTAGCTATAACCCCTACTATTATCCTCTCTCCGTCGAGCCTGTTTCTGTTTACTATTGGTTATTCGCTGGAATATTGCTAAAACTGCCGGAAATCAGCGACAAATTGGAAGATGATGCGAGATTTTCCCAAAAAAATCAAGTGGAGAATTAAGAGGATTTTTATCGATAATTACATTATCTCTCGACTGATAGGAGTTAACCGCAATGACAGCAGAAACCGTTACCTATTCCCTGGAATCTGTCCTTAAGGAAATTAAAGATAGTATTAAAGGTGTTGATCGAAAGCTAGACACCTTCCAGAAAGATGTTGAGCAAAAGCTAGACAATCTCGAAAAAAGGTTTGATCAAAAGCTAGACAATCTCGAAAAAAGTTTCGAGCAAAAGCTAGATAATCTCGAAAAAAGGTTTGATCAAAAGCTAGACAATCTCGAAAAAAGTTTCGAGCAAAAGCTAGATAATCTCGAAAAAAGGTTTGATCAAAAGCTAGAAACTTTACAGAAAAATGTCGAGCAAAAGCTAGAAACCCTACAGAAAAATGTCACCGATGTCAAGATAGGACTAGCAACTTTAACAGAGAAAGTCGATAGTATGGATAATCGACTGATCAAGGTGGAAGGAACCCAAAGTAACCAAATTTGGACATTAATAACTCTTTTGAGTGGTTCCTTGATTGCTGTGGGGTTCCGTGCTTTTTTTATGGGCAACAATCCCTAGTCGCTCGCTGTAGAGTAACGAGACTTTCTCGCTTGTCCCACCCGACACGCTGCCCCCAGGAAAAACTTTTTCGGCAAGCCCCTGTTTTTTTTATACACTTTATTTAGGGTTTGCTGAAAAAGTTTGTTGGTGGGGTTAGGAGTCGGTCGTCAGTAGCCGGTCGTCGGTCGTTTCAGGCTTTGTTGCCCTCTCTTTTCGTACCATTTTTGTACTACAAGAAGGATAATGCAAGGTTTTTGAAGGTCCCAATCCGATTTTCGCAGCATGAACATCGGATTTTAACAGGTCAAAAGCCTTATTTTAAAAGGGTTTTACCATTATTCAGCAAACCCTATTTAAATAGTTTGAGTTATAAGATAACCGGCATGACTCAACTCACACTGCGCCCTAGTGTCTTAATTGTCGATGATTTGCCCAATAATGTGCGGCTATTGTCGATTATGCTCACCGAGAAGGGCTATCAGGTACGCAAAGCGA
This sequence comes from Microcystis sp. M53602_WE12, assembly GCF_030065455.1. Lineage (NCBI taxonomy): Bacteria > Bacillati > Cyanobacteriota > Cyanophyceae > Chroococcales > Microcystaceae > Microcystis > Microcystis sp. M53602_WE12. Next base: position 3,627 of record NZ_JASJFB010000418.1, read on the forward strand.
TTAATGGACAGATGGCCCTGAATACAGTGCGATCGCTAATTCCCGATCTGATCCTCCTCGATATTAATATGCCCGATCTCAATGGTTATCAAGTTTGTGAACAGTTAAAAGCTGATGAAAAAACCAGAGAAATTCCCGTGATTTTTATCAGCGCTCTTGATGATGTCTTAGATAAAGTCAAAGCTTTTCAAGTGGGAGGTGTCGATTACATTTCTAAACCTTTTCAAGGGGAAGAAGTGATGGCCCGCATCGAAAATCAATTAACTATTTGCCGTCAAAAAAAACAACTCCAAAACGAAATTAAAGAACGTCAAAAAACTGAGGAAACTTTAGAAATTTATCTTCATGCCGTCTCTCACGATCTCCGCAATCCCGTGATCGGGATGTCAATGATCTTAAATAATTTAATTAAAAATTCTCAGGGAGAAACTAAAGAAGTATCCCAGAAGATTTTACAACAGATGGCCAACAGTTGCGATCGACAATTAACTTTAATTGATTCTCTCGTCGAAACCCGACAAAATGATCTTTGGGGAGTTTCCCTAGAACTAAAGCCTTTATCTCTCTACGAAATTGGTCAACAGATCAGTCAGGAATGGGAGTTAAGATTAAAGGAAAATCAAGCAACTTTAATTAATAATTTTCCCCCCGATTTACCCTTAGTTAATGCCGATGCTCACCATCTCTGGCGAGTTTTTGAGAATTTATTAGCCAATGCCCTTAAACACAATCCCCAGGGGATAATTATCACTTTATCCGCTAGACTAGAGGGCAATTATCTCCGGTGTAGTATTGCCGATAATGGGGTGGGAATTAGCGAAACCCAGAGAAAAAAATTATTTGATCGCTATCAACGAGGCAATAATAATCATCAGATTAGTTTAGGACTAGGTTTATATCTATGTCGTCAAATTATCCATGCTCACGGGGGCGAAATTGGCATTATGAATAATGACGAAAAAGGTTCACAATTTTGGTTTACTTTGCCCTACTAAGCTGTTGACTAAGTAGGTAGATGTTAAAAACTTTCAGACACCCCCCTTATCAAGGGGGGATTAAGGGTGGATCTATCTTCAATTTAATTATAACCAGCTACTTATCTACATTACTCGTTAAGACTGTCTATGAGCAGGAAGAGCCAGTTTAAACATTTGTTTTTTCCTGTTACCGGGGAAAGAAAGGGCTAAGATCTATTTAGATCAACTATCTTCACTTGCCATGGCCGCTAATGCCGACTATTCTGCCCATTCTAGCCTTAACTTGCAACAACCTTGGCATACCTATCCGGTGGAAACCACCCTATCTATCCTCGGTAGTTCGGCTGTTAATGGCCTCAATAGGGAGCAAATCGCCGAAAGAATTAAATATTATGGCAAAAATGAACTACAAGAACGTCCAGGGCGCAGTAATTGGCAAATTCTCCTAGATCAGTTTACCAATATTATGCTCCTGCTCTTAATTGCCGTGGCCATAATTTCTGGGGGACTAGATTTACTAGCATTACAGCGCGGTCATCTGGCTAAAATTGGTGTTCCCTTCAAAGATACGATCGCTATTTTAACAATTGTCATCCTCAATGGCATCCTCGGCTATCTGCAAGAAAGTCGCGCCGAAAAAGCTCTGGCCGCTTTAAAAAAACTTTCCTCTCCCCAAGTTAATGTTATTCGCGAGGGTCAACGCAGAGAAATAGACGCGGTTAATCTCGTCCCCGGGGACATCATGCTGATTGAAGCGGGAACCCAAATCAGTGCCGACGGCCAAATTATCGAAGCTTTTAACCTGCAAATTCGCGAATCGGCCTTGACAGGAGAGGCAAATAGTGTTAATAAATCCGCCTCCATTGACCCCTTAGACAGAGATACTCCCCTCGGCGATCGCTTAAATTTTGTCTTTACCGGAACAGAGGTACTGCAAGGCCGGGCCAAGGTCATCGTTACCAATACGGGGATGACAACGGAATTAGGCAAAATCGCTCAAATGTTAGCAACAGTCGGCAATGAACCCACTCCTCTCCAAAAAAGAATGACTCACTTGGGTAATGTCCTTGTTGCTGGTTCTCTCATTCTAGTGGCCCTAACTATTACCATCGGCCTGATCAATGCCGGTTGGTCGGCCCTAGAGGAATTAGTGGAAGTTTCCCTTAGTATGGCAGTAGCCGTCGTTCCCGAAGGATTACCCGCAGTTATCACCCTAACGCTCGCCCTAGGTACCCAACGCATGGTCAAACGTCAGGCCTTGATTCGTAAACTGCCGGCAGTAGAAACCCTTGGTTCCGTTAATGTGATCTGTTCCGACAAAACTGGGACGCTAACGGAAAATAAAATGACCGTGCGGGAGATAGAGACAATTAATCGCAATTTTTCGGTGACAGGGGAAGGATATAGCCCAAAAGGACAATTTTTAGACTCCAAGCAACGGGCGATCGATCCCAAAACCGATCTAGAATTACATCATCTTTTAATTGCCAGTATCCTCTGCAACGATGCCAGTTTAAACCTCGATAACGGTCACGATAGCATTTTAGGCGATCCCACGGAAGGAGCCTTATTAGTTTTAGGGGCGAAAGCGGGCTTAAATTTATCCCTAACCAAGCAAGAGTTCCCTAGAATCGCTGAAATCCCCTTTTCTTCTCAAAGAAAGCGAATGTCGGTCATTTGTCAAGGAGTCAATCCCGTACTATTTACCAAAGGTTCCCCGGAATTAATCCTTGAACAATGTCTCTCCTACCAATCGGGATTAGAAAGTCTTCCTTTTGGGGATAGGGAAAAAGAAAAAGTCTTAGTCGCTAACAATGCTATGGCTAACAGGGGTTTACGAGTCTTAGGATTAGCCTACAAAAACCTGATTTATCCGCCAGAATCAACTGAAATCAGCGAAGATGCCCTAATTTGGTTAGGAATGGTCGGTATGATCGACGCAGCGCGACCGGAGGTACAAATCGCCGTGGCTAGGTGTCGAGAAGCGGGAATCCGTCCAATCATGATCACCGGTGATCATCAATTAACCGCTCTAGCGGTGGCTAAAAGTCTTGGTATTGCCCAAGCGGGAGCTTTAGTCATCTCAGGGCGAGAATTAGATAAATTATCACCAATTCAGCTAGAAAACATCATTGACAAAACTAACATCTATGCCCGTGTCTCCCCCGAACATAAATTAACTATTGTCCGCGCCTTGCAAAAAAAGGGTAAATTTGTTGCTATGACCGGAGATGGGGTGAATGATGCTCCGGCCTTGAAACAAGCAGATATAGGTATTGCCATGGGAATCGCTGGCACCGATGTCACCAAAGAGGCTAGTGATATGATTCTCCTTGATGATAATTTTGCCACCATCGTCGCTGCCACGGAAGAAGGGCGAGTGGTTTATAACAATATTCGCAGTTTTATTAAATATATTCTCGGCAGTAATATCGGGGAAGTGATTACTATCGCTGCTTCGCCTCTTTTGGGTTTAGCTACTCCTCTCACTCCCCTACAAATTCTCTGGATGAATTTAGTTACTGATGGTTTACCTGCTTTAGCTTTGGCAGTGGAACCCGCTTCTCCTAATATTATGCGTCGCCCTCCTTTTAGTCCCCAAGAAAGTATTTTTGCTCGCGGTTTGGGCAGTTATATCGTGAGAATTGGGATTATTTTTTCGATTATTAATATCACTCAAATGTTGATCGCTGTGCGCTTGGATCCACTTTTTGGTAATACTGGTTCATGGAAAACTATGGTTTTTACTACTCTCTGTTTAGCTCAAATGGGTCATGCCATTTCCGTGCGATCGAGCGATCATCTTACCATAGAAATGAATCCTTTGACTAATCCCTATCTCTGGGTAGCAGTAACCCTGACGACAATTTTTCAACTGATGTTAATCTATGTTCCTGCCCTGCGGGATTTTTTCGGCACTCAATTTTTAACTAAAGAAGAATTATTAATCTGTTTGGGATTTAGTACCTTATTATTCGTTTGGGTGGAGTTAGAAAAATTATTTACCCGTTGGTATCATCGGCGATAATCAGGGAGTTTTTTTCATTGTTCAGTAAACAGTGAATTGAAAACTCAAATCTGATAACTGATAAACCCCATCCACTGGGAAAACCGTAGTTTGGCTTTTTCGGCTACGATTCTTATATAGGGTTTGCGGCAAAAAGTACGGGCGAAGCATTCGGATAGAAAATCTACGGTTTCATCGATAGGTTATTGCCCGAATGCTTCGCCCCTACAGGACGCGGGCCGATGAAGACGCAAGGTTTTGAAGCACGATTCTCTCAAAATCTTGCACCTGTTTCCAGAGAAAAGCCAGAAAGCCCCTACCTTGCCTACATTTCACATTTATTCAGCAAATCCTACATAGTAATAATTTTAAGGTTTAGTGCCTTGGCCGTGAAATTCCAGTTCTCTAGCTGATTGCGATTTGGCTTACTATTAAAAATTGTTTTGATCTAAAATTGAGTTAGCAATATTGTATTGGGAGTATCAAACAATGGAACCAGTTTCTCTGATTATCGCCGCCTTGACTGCCGGTGCGGTTGCTGCGGCTAAAGATACGGCGGAAAAAGGTGTTAAAGATACATATCAAGGTTTGAAAACCTTGATTAAGCGTAAGTTTGCTAATGATGCTTTAGCACAGGCAATGGTAGAGGCAAAACCAGAGGATATCAAGAAAGCTGAAGGTTTGTTAAAAGATAAAATTGTCGAAGCGGGGGTTGATAAAGATAATGAAATCACTAAATTAGCCCAAGATTTACTAGACAAGCTCCAAGAACAACCCGGTGGACAACAAATTATCACCCAAAATATCAGTAATGTTAAATATGCTGCTACCTCTGGCACGGGTAATGCTAGTAAGTAGTCATGCAAAATTAATTACCCAAATAAAAAATTAAGAAGTATAATACATAAAAAAACGAAGCAGCAGGAAAATACAATGAGATTGATTAGAGACCTAAACCCCGAGAGCCAGAAAATGCTAGAGAGAATTTATC
>NZ_JASJFB010000434.1:0-7370 GCF_030065455.1 Microcystis sp. M53602_WE12
CTTGATAAACCAGTGGTGGCACTGCTGCTTTATCGGAAGCACGTTATCAGTAAATTGCCCTATATTAATCAATTAATCCGTCATTTTGAAACGGCTAATTTAATTCCCCTACCCGTGTTTATTAACGGAGTGGAAGGCCATACAATTGTTCGGGATTGGTTAACCACAGACTACGAAATTCAGCAAAGAAAAAAAGGAATCATTGAAACTCCTTCTTTAAGTGAAGATGCGGTGACAGTAGATGCAATTGTCTCGACGATTGGCTTTCCTTTGGTGGGGGGTCCTGCGGGTTCTATGGAAGCAGGAAGACAGGTAGAAGTGGCTAAACGAATTCTGTCCGCTAAAAATATTCCTTATCTTATCGCTGCCCCTTTATTGATTCAAGATATTTATTCTTGGACAAGACAGGGAATCGGTGGTTTACAGAGTGTGGTTCTATACGCTTTACCTGAATTAGATGGAGCAATTGATACGATTCCTCTGGGGGGATTAGTGGGGGAAACTATCTATTTAATCCCCGAAAGATTACAGCGTTTAACTGGACGTTTGCATAGTTGGATTAAGTTACATAAAACCCCTCCGCAAGAACGCAAAATAGCCATCATTCTCTATGGATTTCCCCCGGGTTATGGGGCAGTTGGTACGGCAGCTTTATTAAATGTTCCCCGGAGTTTAGTTAAGTTTTTACAAGCTTTACAAGCGCAGGGTTATAATCTGGGAACGATTCCCGAAGACGGGGAAGAAATTATTCAAAAAGTTAAATTTGCCGATGATGAAAATCTCTCTAAACAAAATCGTTTATCGATAGAAACTTTAGAAAATTGGCTAGGTTATCTATTAACTTCTCGCATTGAAAAACACTGGAAATCCCTTAAAGATGCGGGAATAAAAACTATTGGCGACCAATATCATTTAGGGGGAATTGAGTTAGGTAATATCTGGATTGGAGTGCAGCCACCTTTAGGAATTGCTGGGGATCCGATGCGGTTAATGTTTGAAAAAGATTTAACTCCTCACCCTCAGTATGCAGCCTTTTATCAGTGGTTACAAAAAGATTTTAAGACCGATGCGATCATTCATTTTGGTATGCACGGAACTGTCGAATGGCTGCCCGGTTCACCCCTAGGAAATACTGGTTATTCTTGGTCAGATATTTTATTAGGAGATTTACCGAATTTATATATTTATGCCGCTAATAATCCCTCGGAATCTATCCTAGCTAAACGTCGCGGTTATGGGGTGTTAATTTCCCATAATGTGCCTCCCTACGGACGAGCGGGATTATATAAAGAATTGATGATTTTACGAGATTTGATTGCCGAGTTTCGAGAAAATCCTGAGAAAAATTACGCTTTAAGAGATAGTATCCTCCAAAAGATTATTGATACAGGTATCGCTAAAGATTGTCCTTTTCTGGAAGCAGAAAAACAGGGAATAGAATTCACTTTAGAAAATGCCAAATTATTTAGCCGCTATGCACTAACCGATTATTTTGTCAAGGTGTATAATTACCTACAAATCGTCGAACAAAGACTATTTTCTTCGGGTTTACACACCCTAGGCACTGCTCCCAATCAGGAAGAATTAAAAGGTTATCTTGACGCTTATTTTACCGATTTATCTGAGCGAGAATTTCAGCAAATTATCGCTGACGAAGCAACCAATGAAAAGGTTAAAGAAGGCATTACTATTAAAAATTTATTAGGACAAAATAGCGAAGAGTTAACTAATCTTTTGCGGGGATTAAATGGGGAATATGTACCACCGGCACCGGGGGGTGATTTACTCCGGGATGGTGCGGGAGTTTTGCCCACAGGACGCAATATACACGCTTTGGATCCCTACCGGATGCCTTCCCCCGCAGCCTACACTCGCGGACGAGAAATCGCCAAAAAACTGCTACAACAAAACTTAACCGAAAAAGGAAAATATCCCGAAACTGTAGCAGTTTTACTCTGGGGATTAGATGTGATTAAAACTAAGGGTGAATCCCTGGGTATTCTCTTAGAATTAGTTGGTGCGGAACCAGTGAAAGAGGGGACAGGAAGAATTGTCAGGTATGAATTAAAACCTCTAGGGGAAATTGGACACCCGCGCATCGATATTCTGGCTAATTTATCGGGAATTTTTCGCGATACTTTTATCAATATTATCGAGTTATTGGATGATTTAATGCAGCGGGCAGCTGAGATAGAAGAATCGGAAAATGATAATTATATCCGTAAGCACTATTTAACCTTAAAAAGTCAAGGAATTGACAATGCCAGCGCTCGTTTGTTTTCCAATCCTGCTGGGGATTTTGGCTCTTTAGTTAATGACCAAGTAGTGGAGGGAAATTGGGACAATGACAACGAATTAGCGAAAACTTGGGAAAAGCGTAATGTTTTTAGTTATGGTCGTCAAGATAAGGGACAAGCGCGACCAGAAGTGCTACAACAGTTATTAAAAACCAGTGAAAGTATTATCCAAGAAATTGACTCGGTAGAATACGGTTTAACCGATATTCAGGAATACTACGGCAATACAGGAGGATTAAAATTAGCCGCAGAAAAACAAAGCGGTAAACGGGTGATGACGAGTTTTGTCGAGAGTTTTTCCAATGATACAACTCCCCGCAAATTAGAGGAGGTTTTGCGCTTAGAATACCGCAGTAAATTACTCAATCCTAAATGGGCCAATGCCATGGTTAATCAAGGTTCCGGTGGGGCCTACGAAATCTCCCAAAGAATGACCGCTTTAATTGGTTGGGGCGGTACGGCTAATTTTAGTGACGATTGGGTGTATGATCAGGCAGCCGATACCTACGCTTTTGATGCAGAAATGGCGGAAAAATTGCGTCAAGCTAATCCCGAAGCTTTCCGTAATATTGTCGGTAGAATGTTAGAAGCACAGGGTCGCGGTTTTTGGCAAGCAGACCCCGACAAATTAGAGAAATTACAGGAATTATATCAATTGACCGATGAAAAATTAGAAGGGGTTACTTAGGGTTTGCTGAATAAATCTAAAAACCTTCTTGGATAATATCTTTAGGCTTTTTTGGAATCAACAAGTGCCAGCGATTGGAGTCAGGTACTTTTTCCCCGAAAATTAGGTAATTGACTCCCTGAAAATTGGTACAACCCCACACCCTACACCCCACACCCCACACCCCACACCCCACACCCTGACACCAGGAAAAACTTTTTGCCGCAAACCCTACTTAGAGTTTTCATCGCAACAGGGAATCCTGATGATAATCTGATTTCCCTCCTGTTTTACTCAGCAGACGGATATTTTCAATCAGGATTGATTTTTCTAACGCTTTAGCCATATCGTATAAAGTCAAGGCTGCCACAGATACCGCCGTTAAAGCTTCCATTTCTACCCCAGTTTCCGATTTTGTCACCACTTCTGCCCGAATTTCGTAGCCGGGTAACTCTGCTTTCGGGATAATCTGAACATTGATTTTTTGCAGGGGTAAGGGATGGCAAAGGGGAATTAAGGAGGAAGTTTGTTTGGCCGCCATAATTCCTGCTAGTCTGGCCGTCCCTAAAACGTCACCTTTAGGCGCATTTCCCTGTTCTATGGCTTCAAAAGTCGTTTTTAGCATTCTCACTTGTCCTAGGGCGATAGCAGTGCGTTTAGTGGGCATTTTCTCCGATACATCCACCATCTGGGCCTCGCCTTGGCTGTCGAGATGAGATAATTTTTCTTTACCCTCTTGCGTCATTGAATGAACCTGTGCTATAGTAGTTTACTGTTGAGAAAAACAAGGGCTTGTAGCTTAGTGGATTAGAGCGTGTGGCTACGGACCACAAGGTCGGGAGTTCGAGTCTCTCCAAGCCCGTTACATACAATGGCATATACTACAGGAATTAGGGACATATAGTTCCTAATTCCTTTGGTTTTTTGCCCCATCTTCCCACTTTCCTATACTTTTTAAACAGGATTTAGTATCATCAGCCAGTTTTGCCGAGGTATTTTTTACCCTCAAACAGTGAAAGAAACTAAACTTTTAGGATTGTATAATACTAAATCTGGTTATTAAAAACTGATTATTTATTCCCCCTTTTGCCTTTTGCCTCTTGCCTTTTGCCTGTCCTTATAAGTAACCTATGCTCAACGGATTTAGTATAATATGAATTCTCCTGCACCTGTGCCGACACCCTTTCAAGTTGCTTTAGAGCGTTACCAGAATGCTCTAAATTATTTAGATACTTCTCATAATAAATCTCTGAAAAAAGCACAGGCTTTAGAAATTATTGCCGCCAGAGATGCTCTTAATAAACAAATGGAAGCTGAGGCGGAAATTTCGGTTGATATGTCGTCAAAATTAATCGAACAAGATAATAGATTAAAACAGAAAAGCTACAAAATTACTCAAGTTCTTGACTTAGCTGAATATCGGGAGACTTTACCTATGTCTGCTCAGGCTTGGTGGTGGCATTTAGAAAGTAGGGAATCTTTGCATCCTTGCAATCGCTTTGATTGGCTATTGAGAATCGGTAAACTGGTTTTATTAGGGGTTAATTTTACATTAATCGGAACGATTGCTACTCGGTTTCTTAGTGGTGGTTCAGGTTTGCTAGAAATAGGAGGTGTTATTTTTTCGACTTTCATTTCTTTATTACAAACTGAAAATGCTCTCACACGGACGCGCCAGAAGGGTTTTGTTAAGTTAATGAAATTGCTTGGGATTGCTGAACATTGGTATGAAGAAATACAGTTTTCTGTAACAGTAATAGTCTTTGCTATTCTCTTGGGAATTTATCTAAATTTCTCTTGGTTTTCTGAGCTTTATAAGCAAGAAGGCAACCGTTTACAATCTCCTCCGCCAGCAAGTCAAGAATTTCCTAATTTAGCTTCAGCCGAAGAGAAGTATTTAAAAGCGATTGAGTTAGATCCAGATAATCTAGATGCTCATTATAAGTTAGCAACACTTTATGAAGAGTTACAGGATTTGACTAATGGGAAGAAACACTATTTAATTGCGGCAAAAGGTGGTTTTATAGATGCTTATAATAATCTCGCTTATTGGTATCTGCGAGATAATAAGAATGCAGAAGCGGTAGAGTTACTGGAAAAAGCCAAGAGATTATTAGCAGAAAAAGATGAAAAACTAGACCAATTTACTGAAGAGGAGAAACGCAATTTAGCATTACAAAAATATAGTATTTATAAAAATCTAGGCTGGGCCAGATTTAAGCAAAATCGCAGTGAAGATGCAGTTCCTAATCTTTTAGTTGCTATTGGTATCGCTGAAAATCCAGCTTATCAGAAATTTATCCGCAATCCCGGTGCTGCTTTTTGTATTTATGCTCAACTTTTAGAAAAAGAAGACAAGAAATTATCTCAGGAAAATTGGCGTAAATGTCTTAAATTAGCCGAAGGGAGGGAAATTAATACGGAGGAGGAGCAATGGTTATATGAAGCGAGGAAAAAATTAAAGTGAAGTAAAGTTTAGTGACTATTCTCTGAGTAATGCGCTAAATCCTTCTTGCTGAAAATGCTTATCAAAGGTTAATATTTGAGAGATTTCCAGTTGTCTCATAATCTGCATGGAAGCACAATCAGTTAAACTGTATCCTTTATCTAATCGTCTTTGGTAAAAATCAAAAGCTTGCTGAAATTGTTCACTGGTTTGGGGAATGATTATGGTTTTGCTGTCATTGCGTAAATCATGAGTTAGACGAATAGCTGATTTACGCAAAAATTCCCCTCTACTGCATAAAGCATTGAGTAATTCTGTCAGAACCATTTCACTGGTAACACCTCTAAAGTTACCCAGTCTTGCTACCATACTTATAGCAAGTCTATGAGCATTATCTCCTCTATCAGCTAACGCTTTTAAATAGAAGGTATCTAAGAAAATTTTTCTCATTCTTCCTCATCTTCTCTCGGTGCGCCGTACATATAATGTTCCGCGTTACGCGCAAAGTCTCTGGGAAAGTGTTTTCGCCATTCTGATTGGGGAACAACGTTACCAATCTCAACAATTCTTTGCCAAAAAGGTTTTTTGCGAAATTCTGGGTCATTTTCTAGTGCATCCCATTTAGCATCGAGTTCTTCCATTGATAACTCAGGCTCTTCGGATGTGTTAGAGGTTGAATGATTGTTTAAGTTAGTCATGATTAAAGGTTCCTTTTAGATTAAAGAGAATAAGTTAATGATAACCTAAATTATCTGGTCAGGTAAATGTTTTGCGAAAATTTGTTTCATTCTTCCTCATCTTCTCTCGGTGCGCCGTACATATAGTGTTCAAAATTACGCGCAAAGTCTGTAGGTAAGTGTTTTCGCCATTCTGATTGGGGAACAAGTGCGCCAATTTCTATAATTTGTTGCCAGATAGGTTTTGCTAAAAATTCTGGGTCATTTTCTAGTGCATCCCATTTAGCATCGAGTTCTTCCATTGATAACTCAGGCTCTTCGGATGTGTTAGAGGTTGAATGATTGTTTAAGTTAGTCATGATTAAAGGTTCCTTAGTGATAATAGGTTACTTTTATTATAGCATTTTCAAGTTGGATTGAGGTACGGAGATTATCGAGGGTAATTAACCACAGAGACACAAAGAACACAGAGATTATTCACCGATGTTATAATTTATAATGATGATGGCAAGAGAGCCGAATGTTTAACTGAAAGCTTGACATTATTTTATGTACAGACTATATTATAGTTATGGAATAGAATATTATATTTGATCCAGATTTTAGGTTCTGGTTTTATCAACAAGAACAGGGACTTCAAAATGAAGTATTTGCTGTTTTAACTGTATTGATGAAACTTAGACCAGCACTGGGGAGACCACGAGTTGATACCATTGAAGGATCTTCTTTTAAGAATATGAAAGAGCTTCGTATTCAGTATAAAGGTGAACCTTGGCGTGTTTTATTTGCCTTTGATCCTCATCGACAAGCAATTTTACTTGTTGGGGGGAACAAGTCAGGTAACAAAAGATGGTACAAAGAAAATATTCCTATAGCAGATCAACGTTATCAAAAATATCTGGAAAAACTTAAGGAAGAAAAGTCATGAAAGAATATACCAACTTCTCGGAAGAATTTAATAAACTTTGTGGAGAACGACAAGCAATTATTAAAGCAAGAGCTTCCCAAATTTATCTGGAGGAACTTACGCTTAAGTATTTGCAGGAAAAACTAGGTTTATCTTTATCAGAATTGGCAAAGTATCTTGAAGTACAGCAATCAATAGTACCTAAACTTAAACAAGAGCAAAATCTAGAGCTAAATAGGGCTTGCTGAATAAATCTAAAAACCTTGTTGGATAAGACTTTTGGACTTTTTTCCCCTCAAAAAGTGCCAGCCATTGCGGGGATCGGGGGGAAAATTCCTGGACTTTTTCCCTGAAAATTAGGTAATTGGCCACCTCA
>NZ_JASJFB010000534.1:0-1864 GCF_030065455.1 Microcystis sp. M53602_WE12
TACGGTTAGGAACTTTTTCTATATACATGGCTATCATTTTAGCAAATGGAGAGAATTCTTTTCCATTAAGAAATGTTACAAATTACATGGGTACATTAAGATAAGTTAAGGGGGTGCATCCATTGATGGATAAGGGTTTTCGGCTATTATGGTATATATGTATGGGGGAAGTTCAGTTTTTAGTCCTCAAATAATTCGCTTGTTCTGTCGGTTATTTTCCCTGCTTAATAAATTAATAAATTCTCTTTTAGAGAAGGTTTTTCCACGCAATTCCTATTTCTCTTCTGCCTAGAGTTCCAGAAGAGCGCTAGGGAAGTGGGGGAAAATCCATAACTGGGTTTTTGAAGTTCGATCGAGAGTTAGTCGTAATATTAAAAACGGATTTGGTATAACATCTTGTCAATAAGTATTGTTATAATAATGACATCAATCAAGCTATAGTCGCCTATGTCTGAACAATTAATCGCTAATCTTGCTAATGCCTTTAAACCAGTTCCTTTACCTGCCGATAGTCCCTTTTATGTGAATCTAAAAGCAGTGAGAGCGGATGCCGATGTCTGTCAAGATTTAGGCAGAAAAATTATTCGTTCGCTGCCAACAGACTACACCCATCAACTCTACACAGGACATCGAGGAGGGGGGAAATCCACGGAATTATTGCGGCTGAAAAAATATCTAGAGCAAAAAAATTGTTTTGTTGTTTATTTTGCGGCAGATGAAGACGATATCGATCCAGAAGATGCTCAATATACAGATATTCTCATTGCCTGTACGCGCCATTTATTAGAACAACTAAAACAGGCTAATTCAACCCCCTTAAAAAACTGGATAAAATCTCGTTGGCAGGATTTAATTGATTTAGCTTTAACAGAGATTAAAGTGGAAGATGTCAAATTAGAAACGGGAGACTTGATTAAATATTTTGGTAAATTGTCTGCGGCGATTCGGGCAATTCCCAGTCAAAGACAAGAAATAAGAAATAAAATCAATCCTCATACTGTTACGCTGTTAACAGCACTAAATGAGTTTATTGATAATAGCAAAACTGTCTTAGATGATTCAACAAAATTAGTGGTAATTGTTGATAACTTAGATCGCATTGTACCGATATATCGGCGAGATCATAAAACTAATCATGATGAGATTTTTTTAGATCGAGCTAATCAATTAAAGGGGTTAAATTGTCATTTGATTTATACTATACCTATTTCAATGGCCTATTCTAATCGGGCCAATGATCTACGGGATATTTATGATAATGACCCGATGGTTTTACCGATGATTATGATCCGCAATCTTGATCGTACTATTAATCCTGATGGTATGGCAAAAATTAAGGCTATTATTGAGAAAAGAACGCAGCAATTTTTACCGACGAAAAAGCTAGAAACAGATATTTTTGAAAGTCAAGAAGTTCTGGAGCGATTATGTTTAATGACTGAAGGTCATGTACGAAACCTAATTTTATTAATGCAAACCGCTTTAGATCATGTGGATGCTTTACCTATTACCGCAAAAGCTGCTCAAAGAGCAATAACTCAAGCTAGAGATGTTTATCAGAGAACAGTAGAACACGAGCAGTGGAAAATTCTGGCTAAGGTATATCGTACCAACGAAATTCAAAATGATGAAGCTCATCGTAAATTATTATTCAATCGTTGTATTTTACAATATGCTTATTTTGATGCAGATGCAGAGTTGAAAAGTTGGTATGATGTGCATCCTTTAATCTCTTCGGGTCTAATTCCCCGCCGCTCGCGGCGTACAATAGAAAAATGAGTGAATACATCCATAAGAGCCATAATGTAAGTGTTTTGCTATATCATTTAGTGTTCCCAGCCAAATATCGTAAAGCCGTTTTCGA
>NZ_JASJFB010000099.1:0-16295 GCF_030065455.1 Microcystis sp. M53602_WE12
AAATCCTTATCTGGCAAGAGACTTAATTGATTAGTTCGCTCTAGATAAGAAATAATTGACAAAAATCGCTAAATGCCTTTCTATATAAGGGTTCCATCCCTTATAACCCCCGTCCATTGCATAACACAAACCGAAGAGCCATATTCTCCTGGGACAATTCTTGGGGGACGCAGACCCAATGTTCTCTGGCTCCCAGGTCAATTCCCGCCGCCTTGGCATTGATGATATTTAACTTCTGGTCACTACTTTGGGTTTTTGGGGACTTGTTTCGGGATTTGGTCATGGCTTTGTTGGCTCCGAGTTATGATCGGGGAAGTACCCTGGTTCTAGGAAGGGTTTTTTACTTGATTCTCGACCACGGGTTCACGAGTTAATCCTCGTCTCGGCAATTCTTTTTTCCTCTTTCCTAGGGACCTTTGCTGATAATCGGGTCTAATGACACCATTGTTACTCCGGTTTGAGTTCAGGATACTTCCAGATTTATAAGATCAGGGCTTCCCCCTAGTTTCTCTTTTTCTTTTTAGGGCGCTTTGCGTCCTTCAGGAGCTAATAACTGATAACTGATGCTTACTCCCTTTGATTCCCCCAGATCTTTACATTGGCAGCAAAGCTTGCGATCACCAATTATTCGTCAATTGGAGATATTTAGCTTTACAACGCAGTTTTTGACTTTTTTGATCTGGGATCGTTTAACGGGGGCTAATAGGGGCAAAAAACGGCAAAGGAGAGCGAAATGGTTAGTAGATCGCCTCATGAATTTAGGACCAACTTTTATTAAAATTGGACAATCTTTATCGACGCGAGCAGATTTAATTCCGCTCGAATATATCGAACAATTAACCCAATTACAGGATCGAGTTCCCGAATTTAATAGTCAAGAAGCGATCCGAGTTATCGAAACAGAATTAGGACAACCCCTAGATAATTTATTTGCAAGTTTTAGCGTTTCTCCCCTCGCTTGTGCCAGTTTAGGACAAGTGCATCGAGCGCAGTTATTAAGTGGGGAAGAGGTGGTTATTAAGGTACAAAGACCGAATCTAGAAGGACTATTTAATCTCGATTTTGAATTGTTGCATCGTCTCACCCGTTGGTTAAATGTTTTCCCCGTAGTGAAAAAATATAATTTAGAAGCTATCTATCAAGAATTCTTTGAGCTACTCTTTCAAGAAATCGATTATATTCATGAGGGGAAAAATGCTGATCGCTTTCGGGAAAATTTTAAGAATTATCCCCAGGTAAAAGTCCCTTTAGTTTACTGGCAATATACCACTCGCAAGGTATTAACTTTGGAGTATGTGCCGGGGATTAAAGTTGATGATCGAGAGACTTTAATAGCTAATAATATTAACGTCGATGGTATTATTCAACTGGGGATCTGTTCCTATCTCAAACAACTATTACAGGATGGTTTTTTCCAATCAGACCCCCATCCAGGTAATATGGCAGTTAGTCAGGAAGGGGAGTTAATTTTCTACGATTTCGGCACGATGTTCGAGTTAAAGTCCGTCGCTAAAGATCAAATGATCGAAACCTTTTTCGCTATCTTGAGAAAGGATACAGAAACAATCTTAAAAACTTTGATGTATATGGGGTTAATTGAACCCGTTAGAGACCTGCAACCTGTGCGAAATATCGTGCAGTTTCTTTTGGATGAATTTCGCGATAAACCGGTAGATGTGAGGGCCTTTGAACAAATAAGCGATCAAGTGTATTTAATGTTTAAACAGCAACCTTTTCGCTTACCTCCCCAAATGACTTTTATTATTAAATCTGTCACCACTTTGGATGGGATTGCCCGCTCTTTAGATCCCCAGTATAATTTATTAGCAGCTAGTCAACCTTTTGTGAAAAGTCTAGCAGTATCAGGAGGAACTACCAACACCATGCTTATCCTAGCTAATCAAGCGCGCACTTTTCTTAAACAACAATGGCAAAAAGGTAATAAAAACGAGAGAATACTCCGTCAATTAGAGGAAAAAATCGAGCGAGGAAATTTAGTTTTTCAAGTTAAGTCACGGGAAAATGAACGACTTCTGAAAAGAATTTATCTGGGAATTAAAGTATTAATTAATGTCTGTCTATTGGGATTTAGCCTTATATCAGCCATATTTTTATTAGACACTAACTATAGCAAACTAGCCATTATTCCCTTCAGTTTAGCGGGTTTATTTGGTTTATTTTTTCTGCGTTCTTCCATGGACTTATTGATTCAGGAAAGATTAGATAAAATGTTAGATAAGTAAATAATTATCATCTTTAATTAGTAGATGGCTTTTGTTATCGGCAACAAAAATTAAAGTTTGACAGGCTGTCTGTTGACAAGATTTTCCAGAAGTTATCATAATGAAAATGTTTTCATTGCACCCAGCAGCAAGAGGACAAGAAAATGTTGTTAAAATCTTTAGCCCTTGGTTCCCTTGTCGGATTATCCTTAGTTACATCTATCCCAGTCTTGGCTAATCCTTCCCTTTCTCCAGTACAAACTAACGAAGCAATAATCGCTGTCGGTCAACAAAAATCCGATTTATTTGTTAATTTAACCACCGATGATCCTTGGCGAGCTGCAATGGCCATTGGTGTCGCCACCAATATGTTGAAAAAAGGTCACTCAACCACTATTTTTTTGAATATTACAGGGGTACACTTGGCTGCGAAGACAATTCCTCAACACACTAACGGTATCACCGGTAAAACCCTGCAAGCAATGTTAGTAGATTTCATCAGTCAAGGGGGAAAAGTCTTAATTTGTCCCTCCTGTATGAAACAAGCAGCAATAAAACCCGAAGATCTAATTGCCGGTGTGGTGACAAGTTCCCCCGATTCCCTAGAAGCAAATTTATTTAACGAAACGGTTAAAGTAATTAGCTGGTAAATCTAGCATTTTCTAGAGAATCTAGAGACCTTAACAATAAGGTCTCTATTATTAGTAGATTTATTTTTGCTTAAAAGAGCGGCCGCTCTTGACTCAGTCGTTATACCATTTTTCTTGGTTCGTGGACCGCCCTCCCAGAAAGCTAATCTGTTGACTATCTAGGGTTTGCTGAATATTACTGGAAGCCTACTAGAAAACGGTTTTGGCACTTTTTTAGTCAAAAAAGTGCCAGAGACAAACGTTGAGAAATCGATACGAGGGACTCATACTAAATCCGTTGAGTATAGGCTACATATCAGGACAGGCACTCATGCACTCTTGCAATAGGCAAGAGGAGCAATAAATAATCAGTCTTTAATAACCGGATTTAGTATCCTAAGCTAAACGGCTTTTACTTCGGATCACCGATATAGACTCCAAAAGGGTTATAGCTATTGGATCATGCAGGTTAAGCGCCGTTTAGCTTATCTTGATTCGGCAACGCTGGCACTCAAATTAATATCCGTAACCATAGATAAAAAACTATATAAATCTAACTAATCATTTACTTTAGTAATTGGTATTTTACAAATCGCTGAAAGCAAGTCACCATAGGAATTAAGCAAATGCAGTTCCGAATCAAATCCTGTGGGAGATAGAAATTATGGTTGCTTTAATCACCCCAAAACCCGCTAAAACCAGCCGTTTAACCACACAAATCCAAGAAATCGCCGAAAATACTTTTACCTTGCGCTGTTTGGATTGGGATCGCGATCGTTTTGATATCGAATTTGGTTTAGAAAACGGTACGACTTATAACTCTTTTGTTATTCAAGGGGAAAAAACCGCCCTAATTGATACATCTCACCGCAAATTCGATCGCCTTTATCTGGATGAATTAACTAAACTAATCAACATCAATCATCTTGATTATTTAATTATCAGTCACACCGAACCCGACCACAGTGGTTTAGTCAAAGAGGTTTTGGAATTAGTCCCAGAAGTTACCGTGGTGGGGGCAAAAGTTGCCATGCAATTCCTCGAAAACATGGTACACAGACCCTTTAAACAGTTAATAGTTAAAAGTGGTGATACTTTAGATTTAGGTAATGGTCATGTCTTAGAATTTGTTGCAGCCCCTAATCTTCATTGGCCCGATACTATCTTCACTTTTGATGCTAAAACTGCCACCCTTTTTACCTGTGATGCCTTCGGAATGCACTTTTGTGATGATCAAACCTACGATCAAGCAAAAGAGCTGCTAGAAGGCGATTTTCAAACCTATTATGACTGTCTGATGCGACCGAATGCTCGTTCAGTTTTAGGGGCAATTAAAAGAATCGAGAAATTTGAGATTAATCTCATTGCCACTGGTCACGGTCCCCTATTAAAACACCATATTTCTGATTGGGTGGGACGCTATCAAACTTGGAGTCAAGAACAAACTTCTGCCGATACTTTAGTGGCTATATTCTTTACCCAAGATTACGGACAAAGCGAACATTTAGCTACTATGATTAGTCAGGGTTTGACTAAAACTGATGTGGTGACAGAATTAGTCGATATGAATAATGCTGATCCCCACGAAGTCAGAGAATTAATCAATCAGTCTAAGGGAGTTGTCATCGGAATGCCTCCCCAATCTTCCCCGATTAACCAGACGATTTTAAGCACAATTCTTGCTTCAATTAATGGCAAACAAGCGGTAGGATTATTTGAGTCAGGAGGTGGGGAAGATGAACCAATTTTTCCCTTGAGAAATAAATTACAGGAAATCGGGGCGATCGAAGCTTTTCCTCCTCTTTTAGTTAAAGACAATTCCCATCAATCCCTCGATTTAATTGCCGATGAAGCAGGAACCGACCTCGGCCAATGGTTAAGCCGAGAAAAAACGATTAAACAAATTAAATCGATTAACAACGACTTAGAAAAAGCTTTAGGTCGTATTAGCACTGGATTATACCTAATTACTTCCCAAAAAACTGATTTATCTAGTGCTATGGTTGCCTCTTGGGTGACACAAGCAAGTTTAAATCCTTTAGGTGTGGCGATTGCAGTGGCCAAAGATCGGGCAATGGTATCCTTTTTACAGCCTAGCGATACCTTTGTTTTAAATGTTTTAGCTGAGGATAATTACCAGAAATTAATGAAACATTTCCTCAAGCGTTTCTCTCCCAGTGCCAATCGTTTTGAAGGCATTAAAACCTATACTGCCAATAATGGATCACCAATTTTAGCGGATGCCTTAGCTTACATAGAATGTGAAGTCACCAGTCGTTTAGATTGCGGCGATCATTGGGTAGTTTATTGTACCGTTAATACCGGACGAGTTGCCCGTTTAGATGTCTTAACTGCTGTCCATCATCGCAAAGTTGGCAACCATTATTAACAGTTATCAGTTATCAGTTATCAGTTATCAGTTCACCGATTACTGATTACTGGTTACTGCTCACTGAAAAATCCCCCCAACAGCTAACACCCAATTCTATCAATCTTAGGAGAAATAAAATGTACGAACCAATTAAAAACCCTTCCCCAATGATGGTGCGAGTAGTGCAAGTCTTAGAAATGATTCAAGATTTAATTGTCATTTCTCTCTGTATCGGTTTATTTAGCTTCATGGTGTTAGAAGTCAGAGAAATGTTTATGTCTCTGCTGCCACCGATTCAATTTCGGATTATTACCGCCGATATTTTATTCCTCTTAATTCTAGTAGAATTGTTCCGATTGTTAATTATTTATTTGCAAGAAAAACGAGTTTCTATCGGTGTTGCCGTGGAAGTTTCTATCGTCTCGGTTTTGCGAGAATTAATTGTTAGAGGAGTCCTAGAAACTAATTGGACACAAGTATTAGCTGCCTGTGCTTTTCTAATAGTTCTCGGTACATTAATGGTGTTAAGAGTTTGGCTTCCTCCCACCTTTGAAGGTATCGATCCTGAACAAAAAGTTTCTGAACGTTATCGTCAACATTTAGTTAAAGAATTAACTGAAATAAACAGCAAAATTTAGTCAGTTATCAGTTATCAGTTATCAGTTATCAGTTATCAGTTAGAAGGGGATAGGAAAATGGGGGAATAGGGTAATGGGGAGATAGAGTAATTTCAACTAAAACTCTAAAACCTCACTCCCCCCACACCCCACACCCCACACCCCACACCCCACACCCCACACCCCACACCCCACACCCAACTTAACAATTATGACCACTAATACCTTAATTCCCAATCCTGCTATTAATAATCGCTCCCGCGATGTTCAAACCGCAGAAATTGCCGATAAAACTTGGGTTTTTCGCTCCCGTACTTGGGACAGATTAAAATTTGAAATAGAATATGCTCGTCAACGGGGAACCACCGCTAATTCCTATCTTATCTGTGGCGATAAAACCGCCTTAATCGATCCCCCTGGAGAATCCTTCACGGAAATTTATTTAGAAGAAATTCGTCAATATATCTCCTTACATCGTCTCGATTATCTGATTCTCAGTCACGTTAATCCCAACCGTATCGTCACTTTAAAGGCCTTATTAGCCGCCACCCATCAAATCAGCATCCTCTGTTCTAAAGCTGCCGTCAATACCCTTAAAAATGCCTTTCCCGA
Organism: Microcystis sp. M53602_WE12; assembly: GCF_030065455.1. Taxonomy (NCBI): domain Bacteria; kingdom Bacillati; phylum Cyanobacteriota; class Cyanophyceae; order Chroococcales; family Microcystaceae; genus Microcystis; species Microcystis sp. M53602_WE12. The sequence continues at coordinate 6,452 of NZ_JASJFB010000099.1, forward strand.
TGCCCAAATTTTGGGCATACGAAGCGATGAAATCCTTGATTTAGGGCAAGGTCATCAACTCAGTTTTATTAATGTCCCTACGCCGCGCTGGCCTGATGGTATCTGCACTTTTGACCAAAAAACCCAAATTTTATACAGCGATAAATTCTTTAGTGTACATCTGTGCAGTGACGCTCTTTGGGATAAAAATTGGAAAGAATTAGATGTGGATCGTCGTTATTATTTTGATTGTCTCCATGCCGTGCAATCCAAAGCGGTAGAAACAGCCCTCGACAAAATTAAAGAATTTCCCGCCCAATATTATGCACCCGCCCACGGTCCGATAATTCGTCATAGTCTTAGTCGTCTTGCCCACGATTATCGTTATTGGTGTCAAGAACAAAAAACTCGACCTCTACAAGTGGCTTTATTATATGCTTCTGCCTACGGAAATACTGCCACCCTGGCCCGCTCGATCGAACGAGGATTATTAGAAAATGATCTGGCCGTAGAATCAATAAATTGTGAGTTTGCCACCCCCGCCGAAATTAGTCAAGCGATCGAAAATTGTGACGGATTTATTATCGGTTCTCCCACCTTAGCCGGTCACGCTCCTACCCAGATCCAAACTGCTTTAGGAATCGTTCTTTCCACGGCAGCAAAAACTAAATTAGCCGGGGTTTTTGGTTCCTACGGTTGGAGTGGGGAAGCTGTCGATTTAATTGAAACTAAACTCAAAGATGCCAATTATTGCCTCGGTTTTGAATCCTTGCGCGTGCGTTTTAGCCCCACAGAAAGCAGTTTACAAGCAGGTTATTTAGCCGGAGAAACCTTCGCCAGGGCCTTGAAAAAAACCAAAAAATTGCGGGTTCCCCAACAGGGAATGACCGAAACACAAATTGATCGCACTGCCCAGGCCGTTGGCCGGATCGTCGGTTCCCTTTCTGTTCTCACCACTCGTCAGGGCGAGGATCATGCTGGTTTCTTGACCTCTTGGGTATCCCAAGCCAGTTTTAACCCCCCGGGGCTAATTATCGCCGTTGCCGACGAACAAGCCGCCGACCGTCTAATTAACTCGGGAACCGCCTTTACCTTGAATATTCTCAAGGAAGGGCGCAATTTACGCCGCCATTTTTCCAATCGCATCAAATCTGGCGGTGATGTCTTTACGGGATTAGAAACCCAAGTCGGGGAAAATGGCTGTCTGATTTTAAGCGAAAGTCTCGCCTATCTAGAGTGTACGGTGAAAGAGCGACAACTCTGCGGCGATCGCTGGTTAGTCTATGCTACCGTCGAGCGGGGTCAAGTTTTGGATAGTAACGGTGTCACCGCCATCGGTCATCGTAAATCCGGTAGTCAGTATTAAAACTGGACTAGCGGGGCAAAGTTCCTGACTTTCCCCGTGTAATCAGCCTAGATTTCTGGGAAAGATAGGTTATGTTATTATCCAAGGTTGTCCGACCGGGCCATTTTGTCTTTGTTTCCCTATGAAAAAATTGCCGCTAATACTGTCGGTGGGGAGTGTCGCTTTATTGTTGGTGGGATGTCCAGCTTCTAACCAAGCTAATCAATCCCCACCGCCCAGCCAAGAAACCCCCACCCCCTCTCCTAGTCCCCCGGCTGCCCAACCACCTGCCTTTAGCGGTGCTGTGCAACCGGCCACCGAACCAACCCCCCCAAGGGTAGCGGGATTGATTCCCGCTACCGATCCTGACCAAAAACGGGCAGAAATTAATCGCGGTCGCAGCGATCCCTTTGCCCCCTTTCCCCTACAACCAAATATTACGATTACAGCGGCGGAAAAACCCCCAGCTGGGACTCCAGCGGCCACTGGCGCACCTGTACCCGGAGGTAATCGTCCCGCAGCCGCACCTGCACCCGGAGGTAATCGTGCCACTCCCAGACGACCGATAGTTAAAGCGCCGCCACCACCACCGCAACCAACGGAAGCGGAAGAAGTGCAAGTATCGGGCATCGTCCAGTTACCTACCACTCCTATGGCGATCGTGAAAGCCCCCGGAGAAGCCACGGAACGTCGAGTTATCCCCGGTTCTACCCTCTCTAATGGTTTAATTTTAGTTAAAGCGATCGATACTAATCCCGATAATCCCTATATTGTCCTAGAACAATACGGTCGAACTATTACCCGTCGTTTAGGGGATGGTGTACCCGAACCGGCCGCCGCACCGCAAGCCTCGATCAGCTATAATGTTTCCGAATCAGGAGAATAAAACCCGTGCGATCGATTGCTATTCAACAAAAACAAACCATTATTTATCCGCAAATGCCCTTGGCTATCTATCGAGAATTAGCCAGCCATTTACAACAGGTTCAGGGTGTGGAAACCCATCTCACTCCCCAGCAGTTCCAACAATTCGATTATCATCAAAGTCAGATCGGTAGTCTAGAAATTAACTATACCGAGACTTTTCAGGAAAGCGATCGCACTCTAGTCACGGCAATTCTCGATTATTATGCCCAACGTCACGGCTCCTATCAGCTTTCCTAAGCTTTCTCTCCTCACCTTTTCCCCGATTACCGACTTTCTTCTTAAAAACTAAAAGTATTTTATAGGATTTATCTTAATGCTGGGGATGATGCCAAGTCTTCTCACACTTCATCTATTAAGGGTAGGGTTGATTCATGAATCAACCCTACTATGAATCAACCCTACTATGAATCAACCCTACTATGAATCAACCCTACTATGAATCAACCCTACTATGAATCAACCCTACCTTTTATAAAAATTAAAATCTTTCTGATTTTAAGCCCCCGACGACCAGAGGTAGTCACTGATAACTGATAACTGATAACTGATAACTGATAACTGAAATGACCCTACCCAATTCCCTAGAAGAAACAATCCTGCAAGCGAAAGCCGCCACCCAACTGGCTCTAGAATCGGGAGCTAGACGCATACAAGTGGAATTAGTTATCCCAGAAATTGCTCTACAAGCACAAGCTTTAGCCCTTGATTTTGCCTCTATTTTTGACAGTTATGGTTCTGGTTTAAGGGTAATTTTTCCCGATACTGGAGCCGCCATGTTAGCCCGACGGGATTGGGGAGAAACAGTTTTTCAACTGGGAGATTTAGGTAGTCGTTTTATTCCCATCGAAAACAAAATTAAGCCCGAAGATGAAGCGTTTTTAGTTGTTTGTCCCTCCTCGGTGGAGATTAATTCCGTAGAAAAACTCTGTTACCTTGCCGAAGATCGCCCCGTGGTTCTTCTGATTCCCCAATTGGAAGATGTATCGGTAGTGGGTATCGGTTACGCAGCCCGACAATTGCGAGAAAGATTTTTAAGTACCCTAGAAAGTTGTTATTATTTTCGTCCCTTGGAATCAGCGATCGTTTATCGTTCCTATCCTTCTTTGTGGCAAGTTTGGCTCGAAAAAGAAGACGGTTACGAGTTAATTTCCGAACAATCCACTAAACCCATGGGGGAAGCTTTAGAAAATCTGATTCTGAAAGCTTCTAGTAATACTCCTAATGATAGTTCTAATCCTGCTAATAAAGCCAAAAAGTCCGGTTTATTTGCCACTATGGGACGCTTCTTAAAAGCATTACAACAGTGACATACTCCCCCCGTCAAGTTAGGCTGTGACGGTGGGAGTATGTCAATCCCACTCCTGTAAGTCTCTGAGCCAATTTTGCAGCAAGCTAGTTAATTGAGTACGGCGAGTTTCAAAATTGCCAGCAATTGAGAGCAAGCTAACCCCCACCAGCAATCCGATAATCCATTTAAGCAGAGGATAAAGGGAAATCAAAATTACCAACTGATAGAAAGCATTAGCCACAAAAGTAAAAGTGCCAAGATAGAGGAAGGCGCGAATTCGTAAGGCTAATCCGGCAAAAATTGCCACTAAACTGAGGATGCCAGGCAGGATTCCCGTCTGATGATGAAACCAGAGAGCCGCACTAGCAATAATGCCTGTTCCCAAGAGGCGAAGCAGGTGGCGCAAGGATTTGCCTTGCCTCCCCTGACAGGTAGGTTCTATCCAGACAAGACAGAGGATAGACAATCCGACAAGACTGCTGTAGGCGAAGGGAGTTGCCAGAGAGAAATCCGCCAGCCAAAGGGCGATCGCCCAATTCACTAACAAGAGGGTAAGATAGCGCCACCGGGGTTGCTGCCGCAGCCAAGCCAGCCAAGCATAGAATCCAGCCACCACCAGCAAACTTAGGGGATTGAGCTTGTCTAAACTGCCCCCAAGGGCGAGTCCTGGAAGAACAAGAGCGAGGAATTGCCAAGGACGAGGCGGCCAGCCCCAAAGCCGCCAAGGGAGCAGATAGGTGAAAACAGCCACCCCAGAGGCGATTACTCCCAACCAAGAAACTAGGTATTGAGAGAAGAATTCCATTGGAGGAATAGTATTGGCAGCATAGGCCCCAATCCCAGTCGCTTCTAGAATACCCAGATAGACCCAGATTTCAGCGATCGCCTGGTCAGGATGGTTGCGCCCTTGCCAGATAGCATAACGAGTCAAAAAGATACCGGTTGCCAATCCCAACAGTTGATTGACTGCAACGGGATAGAATAAAGCCCCTAGTAACAGGCAACTGCCCAAAGCCCAGTGCAGGTGGGCAACCAACTTCAATTCTGAGGCCGTCAGATGCAAGTAGCCAGCCAACCAGGGAGAGAGCAATCGATAGCCGTAAACCAAGCTGGCGGCCAGGGCTGCCATTGCCAAAAATTGATCGCCTTGGGACAGGTCGGCAATTTGATAAAACAATAGCTCGTAGGCTGAGATGGATATCCCGCCAATTCCCAGGTACAACAAGGGCTTCCTGGCCGGAGAGCGCCGCCCAACTCCGATGGCAATCAGTACCAGTCCCAGAGAACTCAAGCCAGTCCAACTACTGAAAAATCCCCAACGCAGAGCCGCTCCTAAGGCCCCATAGAGCAAGGGTAGGATATTCCAGCTATTGAGCATTTCCCGCCTGTGATCTCTGTGCCACCAATCTCCCAACAGTTGGGTAAGCAATCCCAAGAGAATATTGGCGATCGCTAGGGCAATTAAAGACTGCTTAGTTAGGTTGAGAACTTCGATGGTGAACAGTTCCAAGCTCCAGCCTACCCCGTAGATGCCCCAGTTACTCGGCTCGAGGTAGCTTCGATAGGCGATCGCCCCTAAAGTCAGGGCAGCCGCTAGGACAGGAAGGATCGAGGCAGCCATCCAATCCGAGTAAACGGCTAGAGAATGGAGAGTCAGGGCGACTAACTCCAGACTACAGAGGGCAATTGCCCAGCCATCGCAGGCGCGGGCATAGAGGAGAGCAAGTGCAGAAGTACGCTGGCTCAACCAATAGCGCAACAGCCAGAGGGAGAGGGGGATAAGGGCGATTGCCCCCGCCAACAGCCAATCTAATCCAGGGAGAGGCAATCTCTCTAGTAAGGCAACGCTCAAGCCCAAGGACAAGCCGACCGTGATGGCAGCCGCTGCTAATTTTTGTAGGCGATGAGTCTGAAAGAACATCAAACCAGTGGCGATCGCTAGGGTGACGAGACGAGTTTCTTCCCCTACCCAGGTGGGAATTTGGGCAACTAGCAGGACTGAGATGCTCAACCAAATGACTAGGTTAGGTTGGCGCGAGGGTTGCCAACTGCGATAAGCTGTCGCCCCCATCAGCAGCCAAGTGGCGATCGCTTCTCTACCGTCTGGAGCATTAAGGACATTACCAGAAAGCGCCAATAACATCAGGAGCGAGAGGCAAGTTGCCCAACCATCGCTAACCTGGGCATAAATTCTCGCCAAATTATTCGGTAATGCCCTTAAGCATTGGCGGAGAATCCACAAGCTTGTCGCAGTAATTACCCCTGCCAACAGCCAGCTTGCTTCTTGCCGCAATGCCCAACCAAAACTGCCATCCCACAAAGACAGTGCCAGCCAACTCAAGCCAAAACCTACGGTAATCGCTGCTGCTGCTACCTGCTCTAAGTTACGGCTATTGACGAACATCAATCCTGTAGCTATCCCTAAGCTAATTGAGGCAATTCCTGGTTCCAACCCTTGCGGGGGTCGGGCTGTTAAGATAAGCCACTGCCACAGGGCTAAAGCGTCTATACTCAACCAACTGGCAACTTCCCGCCGAGCCAGATTCCAAGTTCCCACCCCAGTCAGGGCCAGGGGAGCCAAACCCCAGACTAAGCCCCACTCTAGCCCCATAAGCGGGCGCTCCAACACAGAGGTCAACTGGGCGAAAACTGCCACCTGATTGAGGATAAACAAGCCATAGGATAGCCCAGCCAAGATTAGTCCCAGCTTCCAAGTTGTGTGGTGTAGGAGATGGAGCAAGGAAGTAGGAGGAAAGGGCTGTTTCACGCTGAATGCCAATTCCAGCACCGCCAGCATGATTAAAATCACGCCCCAAACTGCCCAACTCAGCCTTGGCCATCCCCAGTCAATCGCCAAAATTAGGGTGAGCAAGCCAGCTAGGTGAGTGAGATAGGCCAGGGAGAGAAAACGGCGGGAAATCTCTTGAAGGGAAGCTAGTTTGACTTGCCGTTGGCTGAAAATTACTAACGCCAGGGTTGAAGCTGCCAAGTTGAGCGTCCTCAAGGCAGGATTGACTAAGGAGCAAAAGGTCAAGGTTGTTCCCCAGAACAAGGCTATCGAGCCGGTAAAAGAGGCTAATTCCCGCTTGCCCAATTGGGAGAACCAATCTGTCAGGAATAGGATTAAGACTAGGTAAGGAAAGAAAACTAAGCTTAGTAACGCCCAAGGGGTAGCTTCAGCGCCAGTTAAACCAGTCCCCAAGGTGATTGCCCCTTGCCTGAAAGTGTCTGGAAGTAAGCGCCAAGCCAGCCACAACCCCTGCAACCCAATCAGCAAGGCTGCTGCCAAGTCGAACTTCCGCCAGGAGTAACCGATGCGTCGGGCAAAAAACAGGAGTGATAAACCACTCACTGCTAGGGCTTGCCAAGGTGTTTCACCCACCGACAGTAACCAACCTAGCAGCAGCAAGCTACCGCCGATACGCTGCCACAAGGAAACAGATTGTCTGGTCTGCCAACTGGCTAACCAGCCGCAAATCCCCACAGCCAGCCCCAATTGGCTAATCTCTACCTGAGCGATAAAAATTGCCCGCACCAGCAGGATAACCAGCCCATAGACGACAATTGCCTCATTTAAGCTAAAAGGGGCTAATCTTTCTCTCCTTGATGCTGCTTCTTGTCCGGCTCCTTCAGGAACACGGGAAAGGGAGATCAAAGTTGTTCCCACCACGCCCAAGTAAGTTGCCAGCAAGGGAAAACCCCCAATTGCCCATCCCCAATGCAGATAGCTCAATCCCAAGTGATTCGGCAGACTTTGAGAAAATCCTGCCGGGCCAGTTCCCCCGTACCTCCCCCGGAATAGTTGAACTGTTACGGCGGTAAGGGAAAGGGCAGCCACTACCACAATCAACCAGGCTAGAGGGTTGCGCCACAAGCCCAAGCTATCCATGGCCAGAAAATTCATCGGTACTAGCAACAGGGTAACCAGGCGCAAAGCTTGACTGGTCAGGCGCAGGCCCGGCTGTTGGCTACTCCAAAAACTGGCTCCCCAAAAAGCTAAAGTATAAAGCCACAAAACCCCATACTGTCCGGCGCTTGAGAATTTTTCCCAAAAGTTGGCGGCGAGGACACCAGAGGAGATGACCACCATGAAGACTCCCAACAGCAGCAGCCAGAGGACGCTCAATTCTGCCATCAGAGACTGTAACATTTGTCCAAACTGGCTGGGAGTTTCCTGCCGTCGAGGAGATGTTGGCGGCCGTGGCGGGATTCTACGGGGAGCTTCTGGCCGTCGAGAAGGTAGCGCGGGTGGGGGAGGCGGCTGGGAGGAGATGGGGTCTGGCAGCGGCTCTCTGGTAGGGGCAGTTGTCAGTATAGGCATGACACAGGAGAGGTTTTCCCGACACAGTTGCTTGACTTGAGATTCCCCAAGTAATCCTAATTGGAGCCATTGTTCTAAACCTTGTAGTAGAGAGGGATGGGAAGCTCTCACTCTTATAACAACCCGGATTTGAGAAGCAGTCAGCCAGCCTCGCTCCTGCCATTGCCCCAAACCTTCTAAAAAGTTAGATATAGGGACGCTGGTGGTTATTGTCAGAGCGAGGGTTTCTTGAACTGAATTTTCTCTCGCATTTATTGCTAATTCTAGTCTTTTGTCGGCAATCAACTCTAATTCTAGCCATTGATTGAGAGCTAGTAAAAGTTCGGCTGGCGAGTTGGGATTGACGATTTCTATGGGGATGATTCGCTTCTCTTGAAAGGACATAAGTAATCAGATAAGTAGTCGGACATAAATTCTCTCGTCTGTCTTAAGAAATGTAATTCTGGCAATTCTTGCTGACTCCTGACTCCTGACTCCCACGGTTAACTTTACTTTTGTCCGACCACTTAAAGGTAAAGTTAAAGTTAACTGTGGAGACAAGGGAACAGGGAACAGTAAAGGTTTCAGCCTTGGTTAGATCTCTTAAGAAATTAATCTCATCTAAGCTGTCTTGAAAAAGCGAATAATCTCTCGTACATGATTGAGAAATTGACTGTCTTCTGTCAGTTGTGCGATCGCATTTTGTGCTTCCTGAGATAAGGTTTCATGTTCAACCTGATTTTTAGCTTCTAATTTTTCTAGTAAGGCTTTCAGACGGGCTAATTCTTGGCGAGTTATTTTGACTTCTTGTTGCTGTATATTTGCTTCTGTATCGAGTTTTTCCCTAATTATTGCCACATTAGCCTCTAAATTAGAGACGCGAACGCGCAACTCTACTACATCCTCTCTGGGATACTTAATCTGTTCTCGAATCATTGACAAACGCACGGCTAAATATTGATAAGCCCGAATCGCCGGACGTAAAGCTGTCAATAATAAAGTTGCACCGGAACTCACATATCCTACTGCACTAATTCCCGTTGCTGCTAAGGTATAAAGTCCAATTCCTGACAGCAAATGTAAGGCGATTGCGAGCCGAATTGACCAACGCGCTACTGTCTTAACATAATCAACTTGTTTCCGATCTACGGGAATATTTTTTTCTTGAGAAATTGCTGCTTCTGCGATGACTTCCTGGGCATCAAAATAAATGTTCCAAGGAACAGTCACAATCACTAACAACCACCAAAAACTGGCGATCCCAATCAACCAATCGATTAAATTTCCTGACGGGATGTGCAACCATTGTAAAATTCCAAAAGCTAGTAAGACTAAGGCTCCAAAAATCACACAAAATCCGATAAATCCTAGATAGCTTAAAAACATCTCAATCACCCCATTTTTATTTCTCTTTCTTTTATGTTAGAAAAAGATTGATCAAGTTTCACTAACGGTTGTGACACTTTGTGAATTTACCCATAAAATGACACAATTGTGAACCATAACTTGGCTGTTTGACAACGAGTATAGTGTAGCGACTGTCTTGATGGTCAAGGGGGAATTTAAAAAAAAACTCAAGCAGTTGCCGTAAAACTCAAAATCTCAAGCCGGAAAAAAGCGCAGCAAAAGCTAAGCTGCTCAGGTTAAACCAAAGCAAGCGCAACCCTTGATTAGAGATAACAAAAAGTGTGAATCTCTAGGAACTAAGCGAGAGATTTGTTTGGCGGTTAATTGACCGAGTTCTGGTAAGTCGGAGACGAGAGTAGTAGAAATTACTTGACCTTGACATCCTCACCGCCGTAAAACGGACGGCGATTCCCAAACCTCACGATTTAGGTTTCTGCTTCTTTCCCTTGCGGGGTTCCGCACCTGCCTTAACAGATTTACTCTGTTCTGGTCTGATGGTCGCTCTACAGACTGACACCGCAGGCCCTGCGGCCAAAATATTTTTACTAGCGTTAACATCTCGGTCATGGTGTGTCCCACAGTCTGGACAATCCCATTC
>NZ_JASJFB010000636.1:0-3625 GCF_030065455.1 Microcystis sp. M53602_WE12
TCTCAGGGTTGCGCTGTCAAAGATAATGGGCAAAAAATGAATGCTGTTAATTTCTTTGAAATAAAATAGGATCGGGACTTTATTCCAGAAAATCCGCCAATTTTGCCATTCTTGGTAGGGAAAGGAGCGAATTTGTTGCCCAGATAGATAGACATCTAAGGAGGTGGGGGTAAACTGGAGACGAATGCGGGTAGTCTGGAACATCAAGAATAGCCCTAACAGGGAGAAAATTATGCCCAGCCAGACCTGTAAAAAGAGTAAAGGCAGCGATAAAATTACCAAAAACAGGGGAATTCGATAGTTAGGAGCCAGTTCGATCGTTCCTGTTACTTCTTGCGGGGAAATAGTTTTCATCGGTGTCCCTATCGGCAGTCAGCCAAAATATCTTCGCTTCTAGTTTATCGCATTGTTTTTCGAGAGGCGATCGAAATAATCGAGACTCGAGCGGGGATGATCTGGTGGTGTCATGGCATCATAGAAGGAGACTTTACCCCCATAGGCACGCCGGAGATTAAAATCAGTTAAGACCTTAGACCGTTGATCGGCGAGGATCAATTCTTTATTTAAGAGGATTAAATCAGCAAAATGGGTGATAGATTCGCCTAAATCATGGTTAACCACCAGGACAATTTTATTTTTTTGGGCTAACTCACCAAAGATATTAAAAAGAACCCCCTCGGTTTTTTGATCTACCCCAACGAAAGGTTCATCAAAACAGAAAATCTCCGCTTCTTGGGCCAAAGATCTGGCTAAAAAGACTCTTTGCTGTTGTCCTCCCGACAGCTGACCGAGGGGACGATGGCGTAAATCAGCCATTTCCACCCGTTCTAGGGCATTTAAAGCCTGTTGACGACTAATATGGGAAAAAGGACGAAACCAACCGGTTTTTCTGACTCTCCCCATCATTACCACATCCCAAGCGGTGACGGGATAGGTCCAGTCGATTTGAGATCTTTGGGGAACATAAGCGACTTTATCCAGTTGTTGCTGTAGAGATTGCCCTTGATAGTTAACGGTTCCCTGTTGTACGGGAATTAATCCTAGCATGGCTTTGATCAGGGTACTTTTACCCGCGCCGTTGGGACCGATAATACCGGTTAATCGTCCGGGATAAATTTTCAGGGTGATATCCCGTAGGGCTTCCACGCCGCGATAATATACTCCTAGATGACTAACTGTAATTGTCCTTTGCATAGTTGTTACCCCGAGTCTCCATTTCTAGCATAACTAAAAATGAGACAATTATGAAGCAACCATGAAAAGATTATGAAAGATAGCTAGGGTGAGATTAATCGCCACTCAGTAAAGCTTCCACGAATTCGTAACTGGAAAAGGGCCGCAGATCCTCGATTCCTTCCCCAGCACCAACAAAGCGAATCGGTAGGTTAAGCTGACGCGCTACGGCAAGGGCGACACCTCCTTTAGCTGTACCATCGATTTTAGTCAGGATCACGCCGCTTAATTGGGCAGCTTCCGAGAAAACCTCGGCCTGTCGCAGCCCGTTTTGTCCTAAAGTGGCATCGAGAACTAGAAGGGATTCCACCACGGCACTCTCGGCTTTTTTGTCGATAATGCGGCGAATTTTGCTTAATTCTGCCATTAAGTTCTTTTTATTCTGCAATCTTCCCGCCGTATCCACTAAGAGTAATTCTACCTCCCTGGATTTAGCGGCTTCGATGCCATCGTACACCACGGCGGCCGGGTCGGTATTTTTGCCCGGGTTGGCAATTACTTCGACTTGCGATCGCTCTCCCCAAACTTTCACCTGTTCCACGGCAGCAGCGCGAAAGGTGTCGGCAGCGGCGATTATACAGCTATAGCCAGATTGTTTAGATAAATGGGCTAATTTGCCGATAGTCGTCGTTTTACCGACTCCGTTAACTCCTGTGAGCATCCAGATATTTAATTTGCCTTTTTCTGGCTCAAAACCGGGGTTGCTATAATTGGCTAAAGGTGAATCTAAAATCTCGCGGATAATTTCTTTGAGATATTCGATCGCTTTTTCGGGGGGTAAAGATTCCTGTTTTAGCTTATTTTGGAGGGTAGTGATAATATAATCGGTGGCATCTACCCCCACATCGGCCTGAAGCAATAAAGCTTCGATTTCCTCCACCGCATCTTGATTGAGGGGACCCTGACCGACCACGGCCTTAAGCTGATTGACCAAGCTGCGGCGCGTTTTGCCTAAACCCTGACGCAATTTTTTTAACCAAGTGATTTCTTCTTCCGAAACGTCCTCTGCTTGTCGTCCCTGATTGGCTAAAACTTTGGCGGACCAGATAAAGTCCTCATCTGGTTCTGTGGGGGTTTCGATGGCGGTTTCTTTGAGAATTTCGAGGCGATCAGATTTTTTCAGCCATGCGGGGGTATTATCCTCGGTTTCTTCTTCTTTAACCGGTTCTTCCTCTTGCAGAGGTTCGGTTTCAGCAATAGATGTTTCAGAGGGTTCGCTCACGACGGCCTCGGCCGTGGCTTTTTTCTCTTGAATATTTTTAAAGGCTTTTTTAGCCCAATCTAAATACTCTTCCTGACTGGTTGTCTCGCTAGTCGTCGGGGTTGCCTCGCTGGGGGTTTCCTCTACGGGTGCGGGGGGTGTTTGTTCTTGTTCGGGTTGGACTTTCTGACGACGGAACCAGTTAAACATAGGAGAAACTAAACATAAAACTATTTATCTAGTTTATTTTAACCTTTGGGGTGAGCAATTTTGATAGTTAGATTTTTAATTGTGGATTTCTCAGCATTTTTTGCCAGAGATTAAGCAAAAAATATGATCCGAGCCACTCAATTGATAACCTTGCTCAAGGATAACTTTGTCTCTTTTTAGAGAAATGCTGTATCCTAGAAAATAGAAGAGGAAGGAGAGTCAAAAATGTTAAGGACTACCGAAACTAAATATTATACTCCCGAAGAATATCTAGCTCTGGAGGAAACATCCGAAGATAAAAATGAATATCGTCAAGGAGAAATTATCCCAATGGTAGGAGCCACCACTAATCACAATCAGATTTGTCTAAATTTTTGCCGTAATTTTCCCTTAAATATCAATAATCAAGATTATTATACCTACATGGAAACGGTGCGTTTATGGCTGTCAGATTATAGTATTTACACCTATCCCGATGTGATGGTGATTAAAGGTCAACCTCTCTATCAAGGGAATAGTCAATCTAACGTGATCAATCCTTTAATTATTGTCGAAGTTCTCTCTAATTCTACCCAAGCTTATGACCGAGGGGATAAGTTTAAATTCTATCGTTCTCTGCCAACTTTTCAGGAATATATTCTGATCGAACAATCTAGTTATAGTGTGGAACGTTACTATAAACAAAAGGATGATCAATGGTTAATTGATTTCGTCACGGGGGAAAATGCGGTTTTACAATTGGTGTCGGTGGATTGGCAGATTTCTTTTCAAGATTTATATCAAAGAGTAAATTTCGACCTAGCAGAAACCTAAAATAGACCTCTTGCAAAAATCAAAAATCTTCCTTTAGGTGAGGAGTCAGGAGCCAGTAGTCAGTAGTCAGGAGAATTAAGAATGAGCATTAATCAATTAAATGCTCTATTTGGTTATTTTATGCAATTTTATGCTTATTTTTCTCATTTTTGCCCTCTCAAAAATTAA
>NZ_JASJFB010000181.1:0-2532 GCF_030065455.1 Microcystis sp. M53602_WE12
GCTAAACTAAAAAGCCGTGCTAAAATCAGCATATCTAGGGTCGCTTGTGTAGGTGATGGATAGGCTATGTTTGAAAGATTTACGGAAAAAGCCATTAAAGTAATCATGCTCGCCCAAGAAGAAGCCCGCCGCCTTGGCCATAACTTCGTGGGAACAGAGCAGATTTTACTAGGACTAATTGGAGAGGGAACGGGAGTTGCCGCCAAAGTCCTCAAGTCCATGGGTGTCAATCTCAAAGATGCGCGCGTGGAGGTGGAGAAAATCATCGGTCGCGGTTCCGGATTCGTAGCCGTGGAAATTCCCTTCACCCCCAGAGCCAAACGAGTTTTAGAACTCTCCCTCGAAGAAGCCCGTCAACTGGGCCATAACTATATTGGCACAGAACATCTCCTTTTAGGACTAATTCGCGAAGGGGAAGGTGTGGCCGCTAGGGTTCTGGAAAATCTCGGGGTGGATCTCTCGAAAGTTCGCACCCAAGTGATCAGAATGTTAGGGGAAACCGCCGAAGTGGCCGCCGGTTCATCTTCCCAAGGTCGCACTAAAACCCCCACTCTTGACGAATTCGGTTCCAATCTCACCCAAATGGCCAGCGAGGGTAAACTCGATCCCGTGGTCGGCCGGCAAAAGGAAATCGAGCGCGTCATCCAAATTCTCGGTCGTCGTACCAAAAATAACCCAGTCCTAATCGGAGAACCGGGGGTAGGTAAAACAGCGATCGCAGAAGGATTGGCCCAACGCATCGCTAACAAGGATATTCCCGACATTCTCGAAGAAAAACGGGTTGTCACCCTCGATATCGGCTTGTTAGTGGCGGGAACCAAATATCGCGGCGAATTTGAGGAACGCCTCAAAAAAATCATGGACGAAATTCGCCAAGCGGGTAACGTCGTCCTTGTTATCGATGAAGTTCATACTCTCATCGGTGCCGGGGCAGCCGAAGGAGCGATCGATGCGGCCAATATTCTCAAACCGGCTTTGGCCCGGGGAGAACTACAATGTATCGGGGCGACGACCTTGGATGAGTACCGCAAACATATCGAACGGGATGCGGCTCTAGAAAGACGTTTTCAACCGGTTATGGTCGGTGAACCCTCCGTAGAAGAAACGATCGAAATTCTCTACGGTCTCCGGGAACGCTACGAACAGCACCACAAATTAAAAATCCTAGACGAAGCACTAGAAGCGGCGGCGAAATTGTCCGATCGCTACATTAGCGATCGCTTTTTACCGGACAAGGCGATCGATTTAATCGATGAAGCTGGTTCGAGAGTGCGCTTGATTAATTCCCAATTGCCCCCAGCAGCCAAGGAATTAGATAAAGAACTGCGGCAAATTCTCAAACAAAAAGATGATGCGGTGCGCGGTCAAGACTTCGAGAAAGCCGGGGAATTGCGCGATCGGGAAATGGAAATCAAAACCCAGATACGGAATCTCGCTTCCACCAAAAAAGGCGAAGATGGCAACGATGAACCCTTTGTGGATGCCGAGGAAATCGCTCACATCGTCGCTTCTTGGACTGGGGTTCCCGTCAACAAACTGACCGAAACCGAATCCGAGAAACTGCTGCACATGGAAGATACCCTGCATCAGCGTCTCATCGGTCAAGAGGACGCGGTTAAAGCGGTGTCTCGTGCCATTCGTCGCGCTCGCGTCGGTCTGAAAAATCCCAACCGTCCCATTGCTTCCTTTATCTTCTCCGGTCCAACGGGGGTAGGTAAAACCGAGTTAACTAAAGCTCTGGCCGCTTATTTCTTTGGTTCCGAAGATGCGATGATCCGTCTCGATATGTCGGAATACATGGAACGGCACACGGTTTCTAAGTTAATCGGTTCGCCTCCGGGTTACGTTGGTTACAACGAAGGGGGACAATTAACGGAAGCGGTGCGTCGTCGTCCTTATACGGTGGTGCTATTCGACGAAATCGAAAAAGCTCACCCCGATGTCTTCAATATGCTTCTGCAAATCCTTGAAGATGGACGTTTGACCGATGCCAAAGGTCGCACGGTGGACTTTAAAAATACCCTGTTGATCATGACCTCGAACATCGGTTCTAAGGTGATCGAGAAGGGTGGCGGTGGTTTAGGTTTCGAGTTTGCCGATAATCAAGCCGAGGCCCAGTATAATCGCATTCGATCGCTGGTTAATGAGGAATTAAAACAGTATTTCCGCCCTGAATTCCTCAACCGTCTTGATGAGATTATTGTCTTCCGTCAACTCAATAAGGAAGAAGTCAAGGAAATCGCCGAAATCCTGCTCAAGGATGTGTTTAAACGTCTGACAGAACAAAATATTACTTTGTCTGTTACTGATAAGTTTAAAGAACGCTTGATCGAGGAAGGTTATAATCCGGCCTACGGCGCTCGTCCCTTACGTCGTGCGATTATGCGTCTATTGGAAGATGTTCTGGCTGAGGAAATTCTCTCCGGACGGGTTTCTGATGGGGATACTGCCATGGTCGATATCGATGAGGAAGGTAAGGTGAAAGTTATTTCGGGGGAAAGACGCGAGTTAATCGCTCCCGTGATCGAATAA
>NZ_JASJFB010000503.1:0-3738 GCF_030065455.1 Microcystis sp. M53602_WE12
CGGGGGAAAATTCAGGTACTTTTTCCCTGAAAATTAGGTAGTTGACCACCTCAAAACTGGTAAAACCCCACACCCCACCTGCCCCCCCCGATGTCGGGGGGGTTGGGGGGGCCACACCCTGCCCCCAGGAAAAGCTTTTTGCCGCAAACCCTAAGTAGGTAGGTGTTAAAAATTATCAGATACCACCCTTATCAAGGAGGCAGGGGGGATCAAAGACAAAATCTATCTTCAATTTAATTATAACCACTTACTTAACCTTAAAAGCATTGAATTCCGTCTAACGACCAAGTTAGTCCTCGTGCTTCTCCCCCGACTTCTACTTACTTTGTCTAGCTTGACCAACTTTTAGCCATGCAAAGATTTGTTGTGGAGTCAGTGTCAACTGAACCCCTGCAATTACCTTAAGCTGGTGATCCCCTCTGCAAACTTCCGGCTCTTGTTGGGGAGTAAACATTAAAACAGAATAATCATCTGGATCAAGCATCCATCCTAATTTACTGCCATGTTTTAAACAATGTAAAATGTTGTCAATTACACGGTTTACCTTTTGATCAGGTGAAAGAATTTCGATAGTCCAATCAGGTGCTTCGGTAAAGTCGTCCTCTGGTTCACCTGCTTGATTGAGGTTAATTCGATTCCATGCAATTACGGCAACATCAGGAACGAGCGAACGCCCGCCGAAGGTACATCGCAACTCAGGTAAGGCTGTATAATCAACAGTATGGCTGTCAACCTCAGCTAAAAGACGTTTTTGCAGGATAGAGTGTCGAGTCTTAGGCATGGGTTTCTGAATTGCGACTCCATGCAAGTATTCCCATGCTGGAGAATCCTCCAAATATGGCAATTTGAGGAAATCTTCAAGGGTGAGACTCTCAGTCAAGGAAGTCGTCATCGGTTCAAGCAAAGGTTTTTTTTGTGACTTTATTATAAATGAACTTTATCTGGGTTGCTTACCGACGATTCAGGTATATTTGATGAGAATTTGCCCTCTCAATCAAATCGGTCGATTTCTTAACTATTCTGACTGACTGGTATCACTGGAAATGCCCACGGGGATCACAAAATTGGCCAATTGTCAATAGCTTTTCAGATGCTCTCACCTTGGTTATGGCGCTTCCCACTCTTCCTTTTCTAGTTCTTTAGCAAAGTGATTAAATATTAACCCAACTTCTTACGATCCTAACCCTTCTTCTCGACTTATTTCTTCGATACTAGAATTTTTTACTCTCTCATAAATCATCGATTCATAGCGGATTGTATGATGCTGTCTTAATCTCATAAAACTCAATCTTTCGCTAATATACTTTTGGCACTTTTGACAATGAAACTGGCGGCGTGGTACTTCTAAATATACCAGATTGCCTAATATTGATAAATCTCTGACTAGATTGTACTCTGTCTGATTGATTCTGTCCAATATTTGATGACAATTCGGACATTCAATTGTTTCATTTAAAAGAGCGAGCTTTAGGAAAATTGTCTGATCAATTTTTTGATAATTGACCACTGTTACATTTGGTAAATCGAGGAGTTGATCAAAATTTATCCACATAACCCACCTCCTGTCCTGTATTACTATTATACCATGCTCACACAGAACCTAGAAGAGCCTCTTGCTTTCGAGGGTGTTGGGTAACAGTCGTCAACCCAACCTATAAAATTAGCTTACTGCTACTCAGTGCCTTCGGCATCGCACTAATAATTTTTGATCATTAATTCTCTCCCCGCCGCTGCCTGTCCTTGTTTATAATTATTCATGCCATACTGAAGATTCCACTCGATAATATGGGCAAAATCAAAGAGTTTTCGTATCTCTGGACAATCATCGTAGGTAATTAACCATTTAGCCTGACATTGACGCATATTATCGGCAAAACGTTGATGATCGAAGCTGGTATGTAAATTACCTCTCACACCGTACAAACGGGATTTTGTGGCACTATAGTAGGGGGGATCGAGAAAGATAAAAACTTCTTTTCCCTCAGCAAATAATAATTCTTCGTAGTCTTGGTTAGTAATTTTTACTGATGCTAATAACGGCGCAATTTGAGTTAATCTGGCCATTGATGAATCAGTAAATCTACTGGTAAAAGCAGCTTGAGAATAACCTCCCGAATCCACTGTTCCCGAAAAAGTAATCCGATTTAAGATAAAAAAACGCACTGCTTTCTCAAAGTCGGTTAACTTTAAATCTTCCCTTGTCAAATCTTGAAATAATTCTCGTCCCTTATCATATTTCTGTTTAATTTCTGTTATTTTTGCTACCAAAAACTCAATATTTTCTTGAGGGCATTGCCAGAAACAATATAAATCATAATTTAAGTCATTAATCCAATAGGTTTTTATTTGTTGTCCAAAGAGTTGCTTAACAGCAAAAAATACAGAACCCCCACCAAAAAAAGGTTCTCGATATTCCCTAATATTGACAGGAATTTGCGGCAGAATTTGCTTAATTGCCCGGGATTTCCCCCCGGGATAACGCAAGGGACTTTTAATTGTTGACATTTTATACTAAATCCGTTTATTAAAGACTGATTATCTATTCCCCCTTTCGCCTTTTGCATGAGTGCCTGTCCTGATATGTAGCCTATACTCATAAGAATTCCGTTTAATTCCACATTTAGGACTCGTATCCTAAGGTTAGCAAAACCACTTCTTCCAATTGGGCAATTATTTCGGGACTCAGTTGTCCCAGTGTGCGGATCAAACGAGTTTTATCCAGCACTCTCATCTGAAAACATAGGGCAACAGAATCTTGGCCGAGTCCACCATTACCCTGTTCTATCAGTAAGCATATAGGCAAAGCAGCGCGACGTTGGTTGGTGGTGAGCGGAATAGCAATGATCGTAGTTGAGAACTGGGAAACAAGGTCATTCTGGAAAATGATGACGGGACGAATGCCCGCTTGTTCAGAACCTTGAGTTGGATTGAGGTCGGCTAACCAGACTTCACCCCGTTTCAGAGGATTAGTCATCATTGGTCTTCTTGATGGAGTATTACTGCATAGTCATTCATACCTTCTTCAGCAAAGGCGCGATCTTCATCAGCAAACTCTGCAAACAGATCGGCCAGTTGCATTGGATCGAGAACAGCCTGATGACGCTGACTGCGAAACTTTAAGAAGGCAATAAAATCAGCCACTTGCTGAAGCTGATTATCAGTTAGTCGATCCAAGTCTTGCTTAAGAGCTTCAGCACTTACTGGCATAGGAAGAAAAAACATTCCGACTTCCCCATTATAAGAGATCCTGGCCAACAGCCGTCTTCAACAAACCCCCATGAGTCCCTGAGCGCGTAGCGGGGTAGGGAGGACGTTCAGACGTTCGGACGTTATCAGTTACTACTGTCTGATTCACCCGCGCTGCTAGACCCATTACCACCTGAAGTTGCCGAGGGATTTGTTAGATTAGGAGTAGGTTTAGGGGTTGTCTGGGAAGCCTTTGGAGGTTGGGGACGTAGCTTGACCACTCCATTCCAACTACGCTTCACAGTTACAGATTGACGATGAGTATCAGAGGATTTTTCTTGGCTCATCGAAAATTTGGGTCTGAAACCCCGTCGTTCTACGACGGCTTTACTGTTAAATATTAGCGCATTTACACGATATATGCTAGAATGTGAGATATGGAGAAAGCCTATTCGTTTCGATTTTACCCAACACCAGAACAAGAGTCGCTATTGCGGCGCACATTGGGCTGTGTAAGATTAGTTTACAACAAAGCTCTCCACGAACGAACAC
>NZ_JASJFB010000488.1:0-2961 GCF_030065455.1 Microcystis sp. M53602_WE12
CCTTGAAAACTCGGCTTAGGGGGTTCCGACCAGAAAAGCTTGGCCGGGTAAAAAGTCGCGCGCAACAAGTACAAGAAGCTATAGGCGGTCAACGTACCGTGGGACACAGGGAATCGGGCTTCTGAAATGGGGCGAAAGTCTGTGGACTCTGTGTAAGACAGTACATGGTTTTTTAACTGTGGTATGCGACGGTGGTGGAAGCAGAAACTTAAATCGTGAGGTTTAGGAATCTCCGCACTTTTAGGGCGGCGAGGATGTCAAGACAGCCAATTACGCTTTTTTACCCCTGAAGGTAAACTTGTTCCCACCCCTGAAGAAGTGGCAGAAAAGATGGCTCGGAAATTACAAGATTTAGGGATAGATTGGCGAGATTTGGCTTAAGTTTGACCTGAAATCTCGCTCAAGCCAGCTGAACTGCAACTTATGAAGTAATCTGCCCAAATGCTACAGTTAGGCGTTTTTACCGCAACAATAAACAAAAATCGAGCTATATTTGCCAGTTCTCGACATGATTTGCTATACTCCAAGAAGTAACTACATTCTTCCTCAGCCCCCAATGGGGGGCTTTTTCTTGGTAAAAAAGAAGCGATCGAAGGCTTATTTTGGCTCTTTTTTGCCTTTAAATCCGACTATTGAGCTTAAACCCACGGCAATTAAGCCTAATACAGTTGAAGGTTCGGGAATTTTATCTGTGTGACGCGCCCACTCTGCTTGGTCATCATAAGTGATAACAGAAAAGTGGCCGTCGTCATTATAAGTTCCTTTTCCCGATCCGATAAAAGACTCAAAACCAGTTGCGAGTACATTGCTGTCTGAATCGACTAATTTCCAGTAAAAGTCTAATGTGTTTGTCCAAGTGGCCATGTTATTACCAATGTCCATTATGGTCATAGATGAGACTGGTTGAGTGTGACTATCATCCAGCATTAAAAATACAATTTGATTGCCAAAATCAGGCACCGGTTTAACACTCTCCAAATTAAGAGATACAAATTGAAGACCTACAGTACATTTTCCATTTATGTCGAAATGGCAGTCATCTAATCGTTTTACTGCCGTATCAGTCCCTCCTGGCAAAATAGGAACTCCTTTAAAATATGTACGTCCATTCGGACCATTTCGATCGAAATCAACCCATGTGTCCGAACCTTTAGGGGTGAAAAGATAATCGATTCCCGCCTTTATATCTACAGCTTCCGCCATTTCAGGCATCCCTAATAAAGCAACCCCCAAACCCACAGCACCAATGAGACCCGTAGTGACGGGTTTTAACCGAGTATTAATCATTTGACTGAAACTCCTTCGAGTAACTACATTCTTTCCTGCAATTTTACAGTAATAATTTTTCTTGTCAAGTCATCAATCAGGATAATTTATTAAGTTTTATTACACTATTTACCCGGGTAAGCGCAGCTCAAACGCTGTTGACAATTCGCCAATTTTGTCAGCCCCTTGCTGTGTAGGCATTTCAAATGATAGCAGTCAATCAGAATAGTTACAAACTCGACCTATTTGGTCGATTGTTGCTTAACAATTGAGAGGGCAAATTCTACCCAAATATACCCAAATCGCCCTCTAGGTTTATTTTGTCAAGGATTGTTAAGATGCGCTTGCCGTGACTATCTACACTTCCTATCCCTCCTCTGACAGAAAAGGGATAACAAAACCCATCAGCTATCCTTAGTTGATCTAGCAAAAAGCCTTGAGAATATAATAGAGATAAAAAAGAGGAAAACCGATGATTACTATACGCAAAGCTGAGGAAAGAGGCCACGCTAACTATGGTTGGTTGGATACCTATCATACTTTTTCTTTTGCCCAATATTATGATCCCCAACAGATTAATTTTAGGAGTCTAAGAGTTATTAATGAGGATAAAGTGATTGGGGGAAAAGGATTTCACACCCACGGACACCACGATATGGAGATTTTAACCTATGTTTTGGAGGGAGAACTAGAACACCAAGACAGTCTCGGCACGGGTTCCGTGATTCGACACGGTGAAATTCAACGGATGAGCGCAGGAACAGGAATAAAACACAGTGAATTTAATCATTCTGCCACTAATCCCCTCCATCTCCTGCAAATCTGGATTATTCCCGACAAAAAAGACCTAGAACCCAGTTATGAACAAAAAGCGATCGAATTTTCTCCCCATACCTTACAATTAATCGCCTCCCCTACGGGTAATGGTAATGCGGTTAAAGTCCATCAAGATGTTAATCTCTATGCGGGAATTTTGCCCCTAGACCAGTCCCTCACCCATTCCTTAGATGGAGGTCGTTATGCCTGGTTACAGGTGGCTAGAGGGCAAATAACCGTGAATGGCGTGCATTTACAAGCGGGGGATGGAGCGGCAATTAGCGAGGAAACTTCCTTGGCTATTCAATCTCTAGAAGACTCGGAAATTTTGCTTTTTGACCTAGGGTAGTGGGGTTGAGTGTTAGGAACCCTAGTGGCTAAGTTTTGCCGCCAATTCCCCGGCCGACTTTCAGCCATCAATACTGTCCACCACGCTGAGAAAATCGTTATGGATTAACTCGGCGATAAAATTCTCCGGATCAGTAATAGGAACAGTAACGCCTTGGCTGGCTACCATCTGTGCAGCCAGCCGAGTCATGAATTCCTGTCTTGTTTCCGTCATTCTACCCTGACATTGTTGTAATTTTTCCACCAATTCCAGTGGGGAATCGGCCACCAGTTTATATCCCTCGCGGGTGACATAAATTGTCATCTTTCCTACCTCCTAAATGATCGGGAACGAGAATTCGGCACTACTAAACTACTTCTTTTCTCGCTATCATTATTGCCAGTTAGTTAGGGCTTGCTGAATAAATCTAAAAACCTTGTTGGGTAAGACTTTTAGACCTTTTGTCAATCAAAAAGTACTGGATCTGGGAGTGATCGGGGGGAAATTTAGGCACTTTTTCCCTGAAAATTAGGTAATTGGCCACCTCAAAA
>NZ_JASJFB010000794.1:0-3341 GCF_030065455.1 Microcystis sp. M53602_WE12
AACAAGGATTGAATCTAAAACCTAATTGGTTAAGCTAAGTAGGGTCTGCTGAATAAATCTAAAAACCTTGCTGGATAAGACTTTTAGCCTTTTTTGAAATCCAAAAGTACCAGATATGGGAGTGATCAGGGGGAAATTCAGGTACTTTTTCCCTGAAAATTAGGTAATTGACCCCCTCAAAATCGGTAAAACCCCACACCCCACACCCTACACCCTACACCCTGCCCCTAGGAAAAACTTTTTCAGCAGACCCTATCTAGTTCCCTATCTGGTCAATATTCATGGGCAGTATAGCAGTTATCGCCGTCAGCAGTGGCCGAAAAAATCCCAACAATAAAGGCAATGAATATACCTCTAAGTGGTGATTTCTTTGACTCTAGGGAACTCCCTGTTAGCAGAGGGCTGCTATGATAGCGATCGAGACGAATATTCGGGTGACACAGATCTCTATTAGATATTTTAGCAACTACTTTATCATTCTTTAGCGATCGCTCTATTGGAATAAAGCAAAAATAGATATATGATCAAGACAGGATCTGCTTTCATAGCGATCGAGACGAATATTCAGGAGTTCGATTTACCATGGCTACTGTTTTATTGAAAACTGGCGAGTTCCGAGAAATCCCTGATGATCAGTTAATTTCTTTCCTCGAGGAAAACCGAGATTTGATTCAAGATCGACAATCACCCCGAAAAAGGGCGATTAAAAGACCTATGCTGTCCAATGTTACCTCTACCAGTACAAAATGACATCGATATTTGTTTCGTCATATTGGTAGATACCTTGTTCTGATTCTTCTTCCGTTTTCGAGTATTCCACCTTACACCGACGAAAAAGTCGGTATTGGGTTTTCTGGTTATCTTGAGGGTTTCCTCGATACTCCTCTTCTTTACCTAACTCTATATAAACGAATAGTTTTTTATATTTTCCGTAGACTGGCTCCCCCGATTTTGCCGAGTCAAATTCTAGCTCATTCAATGCTTTAATTCGTTTAATCATATTAGTGTTTAAGTTGGTTTTTGTTTTATAATATCCTATTATTGTGATTTTATTAGATTAGGTCGAGGTCTATTGTTTTGAGAGGAGAAGATGTGGCCAGATTTGTCACAGCAGTACCCGATAGTTTAGGAGATTGAAAATGAGTAAGTTTCAATTGTTTGATGGTGTTATACTAAGGGAAGAGCTACCTTTAATTGATGGTGGAATAGCTCCTATCGGCACAGTTGGGACAATTGTAGAAATTCTCAAAAATGGGGAAGCTTATCTAGTAGAATTATTTGGAGATTGGGTTAAATATGATGAGCAGGGAAATTTTGTCTGTGCAACTCAGACAGAAAAGGGAGCATTCCTCGAAACAATCGGCGTAGAAATTGTCTATCCTCATCAATTGGTGTTGACTTTTTCTGCCAAGCAAACGATGACCTTGACCTAAATCTATCCCCTTCCAATAGCGAGTGGGAATCTAATAATCTTTCAGTTTTAAAATGGTCGATTAAGACAAGCAGAAGGAGATTTATCCCTCAATTCAATCTTGACAGACCACTAATTATCCTATCACGGCTCTTCTGGTTTCTGTGTGGAAACGGGGTCTATACTGATAGTTTCTTCAGCAAAATAGTCCTAAAAGTCTTTTCCAGTAAACATTTCAATATTTTATAAGCAAAAATTATTACATACATAAGTAAAAAATATCACAAAAAGTCGAGAAGAACCGTATCACTGATTATTGTTTACTGATAACTGGTCAAGTCTCCCATTTCCCCGCCCCCTATCCTAGTTATCTGTAGCCTACTTTTACTTTTAATTGGTGTAAAATAGCAGCAGTATCTACTCTAGGGTAAGATTAACTCCCTTAGCTAGGATTTGATAAATGCGATCGCTCTCTTTTCAGTAAGGCACTAGCGAGAAAAATACCCAGTATTGCCAATACAGCCATAGCATAAAAAGCATAAGTGTAAGTACCGAACCAATCGCGAATTCTACCGGTTACTAAAGTTCCGATCAAAGCACCAACACCGTAG
Source organism: Microcystis sp. M53602_WE12 (assembly GCF_030065455.1). NCBI lineage: Bacteria > Bacillati > Cyanobacteriota > Cyanophyceae > Chroococcales > Microcystaceae > Microcystis > Microcystis sp. M53602_WE12. The sequence continues at coordinate 2,023 of NZ_JASJFB010000794.1, forward strand.
GCAGTAAAAACAATACCGTAATTTTGGGCGTAGTGGTCAGGATTAAAGAAGTGGAGAGTGGTAGCGGGAGCTAAGGCTAACCATCCCCCTAAACAGAACCAAAATAGACAAAAAGCCACTAGATAGCTAGTAACCGCCCCTTTTTCAGCCTTGACCATCAACAGACAACCGATCAAAATGAGTGTATAGGCCCCGATCGCTAAATAATGGGGTTTCCAGCGATCGCTCAACCAACCGAACAAAGGACGACTAATACCATTAAACAAGGCAAATAGAGCAACACTACTAGCCGCTAACCCCGGCTCGATCTGGATAATTTCCTCAGCCACAGGACTAGAAATACCGATGGCGCTCAAGCCAATTAAAGCACCAATAGCATAGCAAAGCCATAAACCATAAAATGAGCGACTTTTCAGCATATTCACCGGATAATTGGCCTGAAAGTCGGATTTTCGATTAGCTAAATTGGCGGGAGGTTGCCAGTCTTGAGGGGGTAACTTCATTGTGATCGCAATAATCACAATAATTATTGTAAAGATAATCCCCAAAAATCTTAAACTTGGTCTAACGCTATATTCATTGATTAATCGATTGGCTAAAGGTGCGGTAATCAGGGGAGAAAGGCCAAATCCGATGATAGTTAAACCCACCGCTAAACCTTTTTTGTCGGGAAACCAGCGTGCCACCACTGCCATGGGAACACCGTAAGCGATGCCGACTCCCGTGCCAGCAATGACTCCGTAGGTCAGAATAATTGTCTGGATCTGAGCGGCAAAACTAGCGAGAATATAGCCTAAACCGACGATAATTCCGCCGATAGCGGTCATCCTGCGAGTGCCTACCCGGGGGATATAAAAACCGGCGATCGGCATAGAAGCGGCATAAAATACTAAAGCCACAGTGTAGGGTAATAGGCTTTCTGTGGCGCTGAGATTTAACTCTGTTTCTAGGGGTTTTCTAAAGATACTCCAAGAGTACACCGTCCCTAAACAGAGTAAAACGCCCATTCCTAGAGGTATTAATAACCATCTACCTTTGGCTGCGGGTAATCCCAAAACTGTCAACTCGGAATCATAATTACTGTTAGTCATAGATCGCCGTGACTCTTTCTAGACTTGTCTGGCCAGTATTCTAGATGAGGTCATGGCTAATGGGGCCAATTTTCCAGAAAATTTTCCGAATGAACTACCCCGCCGCAAGCGGACGGGGTATCAGAATCAAAATAGACTCAATTGTAGATTTTGGTGTAGCTGCAGGTATTCTTTATCTTGTTCTTTTACATATCTCGCTATCATACCTTCATCCCCATGCTTTCCTAC
>NZ_JASJFB010000132.1:0-1164 GCF_030065455.1 Microcystis sp. M53602_WE12
CGCTCAAACGGGCAATAATTACGAACGCCGTTACACCCACGGTCACGCTATGATTATCGATCCTTGGGGTGTGGTTTTAGCCGATGCGGGGGAAGAAGCGGGAGTGGCAATTGCCGAAATTAATCCCCAACGTCTGCAACAGGTGCGACGACAAATGCCTTCCCTACAGCATCGTGTTTTTGTTTAAAATTCGATTCGACAATTTTAACGCCTAATTTTGGGATTTAACTCGGTTTTTTCGCGTAACATTGCTCCCTGATAACAAGGGTCGAATCTAAAACCTAATTAGTTAAGCTAAAAGCTTTGATGTACTGAGTTTCTAACCTTCTTTGCCAGATTCTCAGGGTAAGCTCATCTAATAAGGATGTAGTCGATTTATGCCACCCGATCAAACCATACCAAGTAACGAAGAACCAAAAATCTAGTTGGTTTATAATATTAAATAATTAACTTTATTTTTAGAGATGAATCTGATTTTGTCAAGCAAAGCGGCCGAAAGACTTCAACGAGAAGTGCAGTCAAGAGAAGATTTTATCGCCGATAATAATGCTTGGCGAATTGATGTCCTCGATCTCAGGAAGAGAGGTATTTTTCTCATTACTCAGGAAAAGAGTTTATACACCTTAATTTCTTCGTACAAGCAGGGAATTAAGGGAATTATCGCTCAAATTACCACCATTGATCGGCATGAGGGCGATTCCCCTGAAATTCATTATCTCAAATCCGAGAATAGGAGTCTGGTAAGCTCCATGAATAACATGAAGAATTTAATCGCTAAATTAGATCAGTACAATGCGGTTGATAACGAAAGATTTGCAGAAATAATTAATCAGACTCCCTTTAAATATTTATCTTACCGTACCCCGACCGAATGTTACCAAAATCTCTTGAATCAATCGAAGGTAGTACAATAAAACGGTCGTGTTTTAATCTAAGGAGAAAACGCTCCCCAATCTTCACAGCTTAAAACTAAATAGGGTTTGCTGAAAAAGTGGCTCTTCGGGACTTGGTATGGTTCGATAGGGGGGCATAAATCGACTAAATCCTTATCTGGCAAGAGATTTAATTGATTAGTTCGCTCTAGATCGCAAACAATTGACAAAAATCGCGGTAATGTCTGTCTCTATAAGGGTTTCATTCCTTATAACCCCCATCCATTGCATA
>NZ_JASJFB010000157.1:0-2673 GCF_030065455.1 Microcystis sp. M53602_WE12
CCCTAGCGGCCACCGAGAAAACCTTCACCAGCTAAGTATTTTTACTCAAGTCTCTGGAGGGGGACAGCTTATGTGACAGTTGAGGGTGCGGAATGTGGGCTAAAACTGAGAATTGCTGGAGGGAATCGCTTACTCTAGAGATTAATGACACTATAGCGGTAAGCGCTTGAGTGAGATACAAACCAAGCTTTGCCTAGCATGGTTTATAGCTCGTGACACTGTACCTCATACGACTGCACACCGCTATATCTGTTACAATCAGGTTAGTGATCACTATACAGCCAACTCTACGGAATCGCTCTGCTCCAGATACAGTCAACGGTACAGACATTTTCAAGCGAAAAATGTAACCAGTAGCCTCTTTTCAATTTTTTCTTAGAAGCGACCTGCAGTAAGGGTTTTGTTGATTTTTTAGTATTTATGTATGGGGGAAGTCCAGATATTTGAGTAAGCCAGACACGAGCCACAAAAAGATATTTATCAGAAAAGTCATCATCAAGCTAGAGGTTTAAAGACTGATTTGGGCTAATTATTTTTATTAATAAGTATTTTACACACTTCATACCAGGTAAGCAAGAGGGCTACGGCACTACTACCAAATCATTACCGGCAATTGGACGCTTGCTGCGCCAATCTCTGCCAATTTTAAAGAGTTATCTTCGATAGAAGTATTGCCACTGTCACCAAAGCCAGTAAAAAATTGTTTTGAGAATAGCCTATCAGCAGCCAGTTCAAAATCACTAATCTCATCTCCTTCAATTGAGAGATCGCTGAAAGTCTGCGGAGAAAACTGAGCATCATCAACCCCACCGAATAGGTTGTCATTGCTTGCTCCACCAGTGAGAGTATCCTTTGGCTTAATTCCCGTCAAGCTATCTGGATTGGACAAGAGCGAAGAAAGGGAATAAAGATATACAGAGCCAGAATCAGGCACTGGAGGAACTTCGTTATCATCTTGAAAAGCACTAACGGCTAAAGTATCGCCGTCAATTACTACCCGCTTGCCAAAAACATCACCCGCTTTTCCATCGATAGCGGTAAGTTTGTAAACTTGGGTCCAAACCCCATTGATTTTCTGAAAAATATAAACCGAACCCGAATCTGCTCCTCGATCATCATCGTGGCGAGGACTGACTGCGATCGTATTATTACTAATAGTAACAGACGTACCAAATTCTTCCCCCACTTGTCCATCGTTAGCAGTCAGTTTAGCTGTTTCTTGCCATTTTCCGTTTACTTTCTCAAAAACGTAGGCTGCACCTTTGGTTCCGCCACTTTCAGATGCTCCGACAACAATGGTGTTACCCTCAATAGCCGCTGGTGTTCCAAACTCATCTCCATTTTTTCCATCGCTGGCACTCAATTTTGCCGTTTCTGTCCAAATGCCATTAAGGTTTTCATAAATATAAACCGAGCCAGAGTTTGGTTGTGATGCATTGCTTTTGACTGCTCCGATGACAGCCTGATTACCATCGATATCGATATATCTACCAAAAAGAGCCCCCGGTGAGGGATCGCTGGCATAAATTTTGCCGGTTTCTGTCCAAATCCCATTAACGACGTTATAAACGTAAACACAACCTGAATCCAAGCCTTTCTGATCGGAGCTGCTAGCTCCGATCAGGATAGTGCCACTATCGGTGGAATCAAAAGAACTGCCAAAGCGATCTCCTTGTTTCCCATCACTCGGTCTAAGTTTGACTGTCTGCGTCCACAGTCCTCCACTCTCCCTGAAAATATACACGGCACCAGAACCTCTCTTCCAAGATCCGACAAAAGCTCTGCTGCCATTCAGCCTGATGGTGTCACCAAAGAGGTCTCCTGCTCTGCCATCTTTTGGCTTGAGTTTCGCTCTCTCCGTCCATACACCATTAATGTTATTAAATATGTAGGCTGAACCAGAGTCCAATCCATTGTCATCATCTCGAGCGGCTCCGACTAGGAGAGTATTGCCATCGAGGGAGACATTTTGTCCAAAGGAATCATAGGCTTGTCCGTCGCTGGCCGTGATTTTAACTAAAGAGTTATCTTCGATAGAAGTATTGCCACTGTCACCATCGTCGCCCCCCAAGCTATTGTCAAACATTTGACTAGCATCACCGAACAGAGCGTTACTATCCCCTGTTGCTCTCAGGTAATCTTTGCCGCCTTGGGTAAACTCAATCATGGCATTCCCTTCGCCATAGAGAGCGTTATAGTTTCTTCTTACTGCTAGGGAATCATCTCCAGCCAGCATTGGAGGTTCTAAAATCCCATTAATATCACCGTAGAACAACTCAGAGTCACCTAAATATTTTAGGTTATCGTTTACACCTGGTTGTCCTGAAATTGCCATGGTAGAAGTATCCTTAATCAAAAAAGTTTATCCGATTGACAATCCCCGAAGCGCTGAGGCGAGGGATTCTCGAAGCTCATCACCGTGCTTTCTGGTTTCCCCAGCCCACATCCTACACGATTATGTCCTATCCGAACCAGAAATGTTGAATCCGTACATAAAACTTTACATACAAGCTGACTAGAACAGGCGTTCGCTTAGAGAGATTAAATTTCCCTCTTGTGATCAAACCCACATTCCGCACCCTCAACTGTCACATAAGCTGTCCCCCTCCAGAGACTTGAGTAAAAATACTTAGCTGGTGAAGGTTTTCTCGGTGGCCGCTAGGGGGGTCTTGA
>NZ_JASJFB010000635.1:0-12596 GCF_030065455.1 Microcystis sp. M53602_WE12
AATCCTTATCTGGCAAGAGACTTAATTGATTAGTTCGCTCTAGATAAGAAATAATTGACAAAAATCGCTAAATGCCTTTCTATATAAGGGTTCCATCCCTTATAACCCCCGTCCATTGCATAACACAAACCGAAGAGCCAAAATCAATAACTAAAATTTTATAGCTATACCTATGACCACTCCCACGATCGAGTTTTTTGTCGGTTTATCAGAAGAATTAAGCGGTGTTAGTCTCCGCAAAAATAAAAGTACCGGGATTCGCAATGTCCTGATGACTTTTAAAACCCTGAAAGCGATCGAACGTTTCCAAAGTTTCACCACCCGCACCTACGGCGATCTCCGTCTCACCGATGAGGAAGGAGTGATTATAGTTATTCCCAACTCGACTAAGTTTATTTTTGGAGGAGATGAAGGAGATGAAATTCAACGGGTAGAATGTGGTTTTGAAATCACCGATGAACACTGGGAGCGTTTTCTGCGCTTTATGAATCGTTATGCAGCCGCTAACGGGATGGGGTATCAGGATAAGTGAGAAGTGGGAAGTGGGGTGTAGGGTGTGGGGTGTAGGGTGTGGGGAGAACAAATAAAAATAATCTCCTGACTACCGACTTGAAAGAGGGTGTAGGGTGTGGGGTGTAGGGAAAGAAACATCTTTCATCTGTGGGGGTGAAAATTTTTTCATCGGGACTGACTCCTGAACTCTGATAGCCAAAAACCAGCTAAAATAAGGATAAATTTAGTCAAGAAACCATGAAAATAGCGATTACTGGGGCGACGGGATTTGTGGGTAGTAGATTGGTGGTCAAACTCTATGATCGCGGCGATGACATCCTAATTTTGACTCGCAATCCCGATAAAGCCCGAAGAATTTACCCAAAGTCAATCTATCCTAAGATAGAGATTATTCCCTATATCGCCACAGAATCGGGGGATTGGCAAAAAGAGATTTGCGGATGTGACGCGGTGATTAATCTAGCGGGAGAACCGATTTCGGAACGCTGGACCGGTGAAGCAAAACGAGCAATCGTCGCTAGTCGGGAAATCGGCACCGAGAAAATTGTCGAGGCGATCTCGCGTAGCGAGCGCGTTGCGACCGCACTGGCCGACCAGAAACCGAAAGTTTTAATTAACTCCTCGGCGATCGGTTACTATGGAACCAGTGAAACCGCTAGTTTTGACGAAAATAGCCCTCCCGGTGACGATTTTCTGGCAGATGTCTGTAAAAAGTGGGAAACAGCAGCCCAAAAAGTTAAAGATTACGGCACTCGTTTAGTCATTCTTCGCACGGGTATTGTTTTAGGCAATGGGGGGGCCCTGGGGAAAATGATCCCACCCTTCAAACTTTTTGCCGGCGGACCGATTGGGAGCGGTCGTCAGTGGTTTTCTTGGATTCATCGGGATGATTTAATTAATTTAATTATCTATTGTCTCGATCGCCAGGGAATTAGCGGTACTTTCAACGCTACTGCACCCAATCCCGTCCGGATGAAAGAATTCTGTCAGATTTTAGGGGAAGTAATGAATCGTCCTTCTTGGTTGCCAGTGCCAGATTTTGCCCTCGAAATTCTCTTGGGAGAAGGAGCAAAAATCGTCTTAGAAGGTCAAGAAGTGCTGCCAAAAGCCACTCAAGCGATCGGTTTTGACTATCGTTATCCTAATCTAGAAGCGGCCTTACAAGAAATCGTCCCGAAAATGTAGAAAGCTGATACACTGGGGGGAAAAATTCTCAATACTAACGGTCTATGATGAATCTTTCCGAGCCGACAGCAAATTATTGTTTTTGCACTTTAGCCCTAAGAGAAAAGTATCAAAAATTAACTAAAACTTTGGCTGAAGATTTACAAAAATACGCCCCTCAGAGCAGTCTAGTGGTGGGAACTGATGCCCCTCAGTATTTTGATAATAGTCCCAATGTTATGGCTTTTAAACATACTCAAAAAGGTATTTTACATTGTTATAATGATAAACGCTTTGTTCTAGAAGAAAGTTTAAAGTTATTTCCGACAGCTATTTTTATCGATGCGGATACAAGACTAATAGAATCATTACCGGACAATCTTGATTTTACTCCAGGTATCGTTGGTTGTCATCAGAGTATGGTTGAGCATAATAAAAAATATCGTCCTCGGGATTTACCTAATTTAATCAGGGTTTCTGAAAAACTAGGAATTCCGAGTGAACAAGTAAATTGGATTGGAGAGTCTTTATTTATAGTCACTAGAGATGGAGGGAAAGAGCAAGAGTTTTTGCATTTTTGGGGGAAGATAGCACTCTATTTAGAAATGAAAGGAATGCACAGTGGCGAAGGCAGTATTATGGGACTAGCGGCAGCAAAAGTCGGGTGGACAGTAGATACCGGTGAAGCTTGGTTAATCCTCAAAAATAAAAGCAATCACCTTGATGCCAGTTATCAACCTCCCATTAAAAAAGATTTTTGGCAACCCCTCCAAAAAAGACTAGGCTATCATTATCGTCTCAATTTAGCCCGACTGAATGCCCTAAAAAACTACGATTTTTACTATCGCTAATCTATTTTTCACTCCAGACGGGATGGGAGAATAAAGAGGCGGCCACTCTCACCCCGCGCAGTTGATTTAACAGGGGTAAATGGCCCACGGGAGCGCTTAAATCCCAGATAAATTCCTGCGGGTATTTTGTCCAATTATTGCCATTTTTCCAGCCAATTTTCGGCCAGAGTTTCGGGAAATCTTGACCGACACCGAGCCATAATTTGCGCTGCACCGACCAACCGAATTTCCCTTCCGAATGAACTAACCAAAGATTATCAATAGTCTGAATGTCAACCTTGGGAAAAGCTTCTACTTCCGTAAAATAGACCCATTTCCTCTGTATTGCCCCTTCTCCTGCTAATTCACAGAGTTTTTGACGGGTAAGACTATCGGCAGTTTGAAAATCCTGTTTAGCCAATAATTCCTGTAAAAGTCGATAATCGATACCTTTAGCACTATCGAGGGGAACAACCCCCGTGGGAAAATAATTAGCTAAAAATTCCTTGCTCTGAGCGCTATTATCTTGATAGAGCAATTGATAAGCCTTACCTGTCACCAGATTAACGGGAGTGGGACGCTGGGCTAATAAAAAATCTCTCAATACAGTTAGGCCACCTTCTCCGGCCCCAGCTAATTGTGTCAGGATCTGTAATTGATTTTTCGGCGACTCGGTGGCTAATTGACTCATCTTACGGGTAATATCCTCGCTCTGTTCTTCTACTAACACGCCATTCTGGTCAGTCATATCATCACTTTTAAGACCACTCCTTCAATACTATTACCACTATTTCGGGGTCGCTGCTCGATTTTTTCCAGACAAAAAAGGGATTTTTAGCGGGTGGTTGATCGTACACTGAAAGAGAGAACTATTTTGGTTATCTAGATCACCGACGGTCAAATTTCCCTTGACTGAATCGGTGATGGGCAGAGATTGTAACAAAAATTATCGATTGCTTGACAAAAAACACCGATTATGCTATCAACTGAACCTAAAATCAGCAATTCCGGACAAAAATATTTAGCCTATCAAGATTGTCTATCCCCGAATCAAACCCTGTTACCCCTGACAGCCAAGGTTAATAACCGCGATTGTCTAGAAATCGGTGGTTGCGATGTGACCACCCTAGTGGAGCGTTTCGGTTCACCCTTGTATATTGTCGATGAAGTTACCCTCCGCACTGCCTGTCGTCAATACCTGCAAGGTTTCCAGACACATTATCCCGGAGAATCTAGGGTAATTTATGCCTCGAAAGCGTGGAATTGCCTGGCTGTATCGGCCGTGGTCGCTAGTGAAGGATTAGGTTTTGATGTGGTGTCGGCCGGAGAAATTCACACGGTGTTAACCGCTTTAGACCAGATCAATAAAACTGATGTGCCAATATACTTTCATGGTAATAACAAATCGATCGCCGAGTTAGAATATGCGATCGAGCATAACTGCATTATTATCGTTGATAACTGGCTAGAACTAGAAAATCTGGTTAAATTAGGCGAAAATCGTCCTGATACCCCTATTCCGATCCTGTTGCGTTTAACCCCCGGCATCGAGTGTCACACCCACGAATATATTCGCACGGGTCACTTAGACAGTAAATTTGGTTTTGACCCCCATCAAATCGAAGCGGTATTTGACTATGTTTTAGCTCATCCGCAGCTGAATTGTCTGGGTTTACACGCTCACATCGGTTCCCAGATTTTTGAACGTCAACCCCACCAAGACTTAGCCTCTGTGCTGGCAGATTGGTTTAAATTAGGATTAGAACGGGGTTTACCCCTAGAGCAATTAAATGTGGGTGGTGGTTTAGGAATTCGCTACCTCGAAAGTGATGACCCCCCAAGTATCGAGGAATGGGTGCAAGCAGTGTCCTTAGCAGTGGCCAAAGCTTGTCAGGAAAGAGGTATCGCTTATCCCCTGCTCATTGCCGAACCGGGACGCTCTCTGATTGCCACCGCTTGCGTAACGGCCTATACAGTGGGTAATCGCAAAGAAATCCCCGAAATCCGCACCTATATCGCCGTCGATGGCGGAATGTCCGATAATCCCCGACCGATTACCTATCAATCGGTTTACCGGGCCGTGGTCGCTAACAAAATGAGTCAAGAATGTCAGGAAGTGGTGACAATAGCTGGAAAACATTGTGAATCTGGCGATATTCTAATTAAGGATATTACGCTACCGAAAACCAACCCGGGGGATATTTTAGTGGTTTTAGCCACAGGAGCCTATAACTACAGTATGGCTTCTAATTACAACCGCTTACCCCGTCCGGCGGCGGTAATTGTCCAAAATGGAGAAGCTAATCTGATCCTTGAACGGGAAAATCTGGCGGATTTGCTGCGTCAAGACCGTTTACCGAAAAATTGGGTTTAAAGCCTCGCCCTTTTAGGGCGACTTTATAGGATGTATGATATTAAGAATAGCGGGCAGGGTAAGCAACCGCTTAAAAAACCCAGTCATCAACCGATGAACGCACCTTGAAAACTAGAGTTATGGGGTTCTATAGGGGAATGCTCCTATAGGTAAAAGCTCTAAGCGTCAAGTACCAAAGAAACCAATTATTTTAGAGGTTTTGAACTGTATCGTAGGGCATACGAGAACAGGCTTCTGTAATGGAGCGAAAGTCTGAGGAGAGAACCACCTCTGGGTTGGATTTCGCCAGGAATCTAATTCAAGTGGACTCGTTGAGCCAGAAATTCACAGCAGTGATGCTAGAAGAATCCACGTCCGTTTACGGCGTGGGGTATGTCAACCAATCGACTCTCCTTAATATAAACCTCATCGCTATCGTCCCCCATGTCGGGTTTTTTTCTGGACCCTCGCCGGTTATTGTCCTGGATTCTCAGCCATGGTCTGTCAGTCCTAGACTTTGGGTTAGTTCTCCTCCTTACCTATATGCTGCTGCTAATTATCGGCGAGCGGCGTACCTTTTGGATGGTGCGAGGACTAATCTACTTAATGCTGGCCTCGGTGATTAGCGATGCCCTAGGATTGCGCTTGCTGGGGTTAGTCCTAGAAAAATTGATTTTGGGGGCAGCCGTAGCGATCGCTGTGATTTTTCAGTCGGAATTTCGCCGTTTTTTAGAATTATTGGGCAAAGGTCAAGTATGGGAATTATTTAAAAAAAGTTCCCCCACTCCCAAGACCGATAATGTCATTGATGAGTTAGTGGACGCGGTGAAGGATCTATCTCAAAATCGCACCGGTGCGCTGATGGTATTAGAAACCAGTGGCAATCTCGACACCAAGGTGTTTGTCAATCCGGGAGTGATGCTAAATGGCGAAGTATCTAAGGAATTAATTCAAACTATTTTTCAAACTAAAACTTTACTGCACGATGGGGCTGTATTTATTCGGGGCGATCGAGTGGTGGCCGCTGGTGTTATTCTACCCCTATCGGAGCGCAGTACCTCTAGGCAATTAGGCACCCGTCATCGGGCAGCCATGGGCATTACCGAAAGGCTAGATAATTGTATCTGTATTGTGGTTTCTGAGGAAACTGGCTCGATTTCCCTCGCGTCGGGGGGTAATTTGGATCGGCCTTTAACCAGTAGTAAACTAAAAGAGCTGCTCGAAGCGAAGTTTTCTCCGTCGGGAGAGGGGGAAGTGGTCGCACCGAGTTGGGGACGTTTAGGGCGTACAATTGGCTTAAAAGGTCGTCTAATCTTAGAAAAATTCTCCCGTTCGCCCAGCGCAACCCCGAAAGATAGAAAATGACTGTTAAACCGAGCTTATCACCAGAATTACCTACGGATTTAGATAAAAACCGTTTGCCTCAGCACGTCGCAGTGATTATGGATGGGAACGGTCGTTGGGCGAAAAATCGTGGTTTACCCCGGATTATGGGCCATCAACGGGGAGTAGATGCACTCAAAGACTTGCTGCGCTGTTGTCGCGACTGGGGGATTCCCGCTTTAACTGCTTATGCTTTTTCGACGGAAAATTGGGGTCGTCCCCTGGAGGAAGTAGAGTTTTTAATGACTCTATTCGAGCGGGTTTTGCGGCGGGAATTAGAAGAAATGATGCAGCAAAATGTCAAAATTCGCTTTATTGGTAATTTATCAGCCTTGCCAGAGTCTTTAAGACGGGAAATTGCTAAATCTCAAGCAGAAACTAGCAAAAATTCCGGTATTCAATTTACGGTGGCTACTAATTATGGTGGCCGAGAGGAGATCGTGCAAGCTTGTCAGGCGATCGCTCGTCAGGTGCAACAGGGTTTAGTCTCCCCAGAAGCGATCGATGAATCTCTCTTTGAACAGTATCTTTATACTGCTGGGATTCCTAACCCAGACCTGTTAATTCGCAGTAGTGGGGAAATGCGAATTAGTAATTTTTTACTATGGCAAATGGCCTACGCGGAAATCTATGTTACTGACACCCTCTGGCCCGATTTCGATCGAGTGCAATTTCACCGCGCTTTAAAAGATTATCAGGGTCGTCATCGTCGTTTTGGCAAATTATAAGGGCTGCAGCCCAAATTGCTCAAAATAGCCACTGTGGGGCAGTTAAAGGACAATTTTTGATTTTTACAAGAGGTCTGATCACTTTTAATCTTAAACTCCCTGGGGCAACGGTTAAACTGCGACGAGAGGTCGTTTGTGATCTGCTCGATTTCCCCAATACGGTAATCCGTAAATCGGCTGGAGCTAGACTTTTTCCCCGGCTAAAATAAAATAGGGGAGAGAATAACTATCGACGATAAGCAGTTTTAAGATTATGGGATTCTTTGACTCAGAAGTGGTTCAACAGGAAGCTAGACAGCTATTTGAAGATTACCAGTCTCTCACACAACTAGGCAGCGAGTACGGTAAATTCGATCGAGAGGGTAAAATAATCTTTATCGATAGGATGGAGGAGTTAATGGAACGCTACAAGATATTTATGAAGCGTTTTGAGTTATCTGAGGATTTTTCCGCCCAAATGACCGTAGAACAGCTAAAAACCCAATTAGGTCAATTTGGTATGACTCCCCAAATGATGTTCGACCAAATGCAGCAAACCCTTGAACGGATGAAGGCAGAGATTCGCTAAAATTGCCGATATTTATCGGGTATTGGCTGCCTTTTACCCGATAATGTCCTCTCCAGATTACTGCTCGGAAAATTGGGGTTTCTGCGGTTTTTTGAGAACAATGATCTAATAATTTTAAGTAGGTTAGCTGATGAACTCCAGGCCAGATTCACAAGAGAATATTGAGCCACCTCAGTATAGTGAAAAAACTAACCGCATTCAGGCAATCAGTCAACTGATTAAGGCAATAACCCCGTTAATTTGGGCTATAGTTGTTCTAGTGGTTATCTTGCCTCTTTTAGGGAAAATTTGGCTAGGAACTGCCGGCAATGAACCGTTAAAAACTAGGGTTGCTACCGAAACTAACCTAGAGATTCCCATCACTATACCCGAAAAATCTAACAGTCAAATCGATCGGGAGATTAGCCAAGCTTTACAGACAGCGAGAGCAAATTCTCAAAGCTTCGCCCTAGGAGAAATTGAGGGATGGGTGGAGGAGTTGATGACACGAGTAGATCAGGGTTTTCTGCCTTGGTATTTTAACTATTTCAATCAAAAACAATTTGAGGGCAAGGCCTTTTTAAGCGGATTATACTCCTCGATCGCTCACTGGGTCAATACAGATAATCCACCCCCGGAACAGGTGGTGGCAGAAAATTTGACCAAAACTATTCAAACCGAGTTTACTAAACGGGTAATTCGTCCCCAAGAGGCTCAATTGCGTCTAGAGAGAATTACTAGGGATGCCGTTAATTTATATGTCAATAATTTAAGCAATGAATTAGAGAATATTCAGGCCAGTTATCAAATTCCCCAAGGTAAATGGGATCGTTATCTTAGCGATATAGCCATAACAATTCAAGATACCGAGGGCAATATTTCTAACACATCAATTAAACTTTTAGTCGGTGGTGCCACTGCTTTGGGAGTTAAATCTCTCATCCCAGTGGTGAAAGTGGGCAGCACAGTTTATTTGTCCCTAGCGGGAAAAACCGGGGCGAAAATTGCCACTAAAACCGGTGGAGCAGTAGCGAGTAGTTTTGGCGCAGAATTAATCGATCCAATCGTGGGAATTGGTTTGATAGTTTGGGATTTATGGGACTATCAGCACCGGGTAAACATTGAAAAAACGATTCTGCGGGATACCATTTTTAATTATTTACAGGAAGTCAAATATGATCTAGTCAATAATCATCAAGGTAGCGTCCTTTCCTCTATTTATCAAATTGAAGCCAGTGTCAATAAATCCTTAGTGAGAACCTAAGTAGGGTTGGCTGAAAAAGTTTGTTGGTGGGGTTAGGAGTCAGGAGTACAATTGCATGAATGGGGCTATTATGAGGAATAAAAATATATTTATGAATCTATTCTTTCTATTAAGAGTAAATTAGATACTGGAGTAAAGTTTAAAAAAAACTGAGAAAATACACAAAATCCAGATACGCTAAAAAAGTATATCTTCACTTTCAAAGCGTAAAGCGCGAAAGCGCAAGCGCGTCGGTGAAACCGAGGGTTCCTTCAAACCGACATTTTAGGTAAGTATCTAATCACAATTAATTACACATCTAAGCCACTACTCCGTCAGACTTCTGCTGTGATCAGTAAACAGTGAACTGAAAACTCAAATCCGCTCCCGTCTCCTGTATCCCGTCTCCCGTCTCCTGTCTCGGAGTCTCCTGTCTCGGAGTCTCGACTAGGAAATTAATTTTGCACGACTACTTAAATATAATATTCGAGACCTAATTTTTTTGATTGATTTATTAATAACTTTAATTTATATTCCCTTTCTTGTTGTTTTTTTTACCTATTAGTATAGTCGTTGCTATTTGGGAAGAAATGACTGAGGACAAAGATTAAAAGGAGTATCCCCCATTTCTTCTTATCAAATGGCCTTAGCTCATCATAAAGGTCAAAGGTATTAAAGGTGTAAAGGTTACTGCCAACCGCGCAAATTAAAATAACCCACACAAAAATCAGCCCCTTTTCTGTAAAATTGGCAATAAATGGGACTCAATATGATCAAAAATGCGCGGCATATTTTTAATCCGTAGGGTGCGCTCTTCGATAGCGTAACGCACCGACAATTGTGGTGGGTGATTTTGGTTATGGTGGTGGGTTACGCGTTGCTAACCCACCCTACTGATTTACTTAATCCAAACAGTTTTAACGTTGACAAATTCGCGAATACCTTCGACACTTAATTCCCGTCCAAAACCAGAACGTTTAATACCCCCAAAGGGCAAGCGAGGATCGGATTTAACCATACCGTTAATAAACACACAACCGGCCTCAATTTCGGTAATTAAACGCTCAATTTCTGCGGGGTTATTCGTCCAAGCACTAGAACCTAAACCAAAGGGACTATCATTAGCTAAAGCGATCGCTTCATCGATATTTTTGACTCGAAATAGTAAAGCCACCGGTCCAAAAAATTCCTCTTTTTCCCCCGGAGAACCGACAGGAATATCGGTTAAAATCGTTGGTAGATAAAAGTTACCTTTTCCCTCTAAACGTTGACCCCCCACAAGGACTTTACCACCCATAGCGACGGTTTTTTCGACTTGATGGGCAATTTCCGAGACGATCGATACCGTGGCCAAAGGACCGATATCAACAGTTTCATCGAGGGGATCACCAACTCTTAAAGCTTGGAATTTGGCCACTAATAACTGTTCAAATTGAGCGGCGACAGTTTCCATAACAATAAACCGTTTAGCGGCGATACAAGTCTGACCATTATTTAACAATCGCGCCGTTACTGCCGTAGCCGCTGCCGCCTCGATATCGGCAGTATCTAAAACGATAAAAGGATCACTACCTCCCAACTCCAAAACCACTTTTTTGATCTGTTTTCCTGCGGCGGCCGCTAAACTCATCCCCGCCGGTTCACTACCGGTTAAAGTGGCGGCTTTTACCCGTTCATCGTTAATTAAATCACTAACGCGATCGGCCCCGATCAAAAGAGTTTGAAAAGCACCTTCGGGAAAACCGGCTTCTAATAAAATTCTTTCCACCGCTAAAGCTGATTGGGGGACATTAGAAGCGTGTTTGAGTAGGCCGACATTTCCCGCCATTAAAGCGGGGGCAGCAAAGCGAAATACTTGCCATAAAGGGAAATTCCAGGGCATAACCGCTAAAATCACCCCTAACGGTTGATAACGGACAAAACTGCGACTAGCATCGGTGGTAATCAGCACATCTTCCAGATAACCGGCGGCATTATCGGCATAAAAACGACAAACCAAGGCACATTTGAGGACTTCTGCGATCGCTGATTTGATTGGTTTCCCCATTTCTAAAGTCATGGTTTTAGCCAATGCTACTTGATCCCGTTCCAAAATATCCGCCGCTTGCCGTAACCACTGTCCCCGTTCACTGATGGCGGTGCGGCGATACTGCTGAAAAGTGGCCTCAGCTAGGGCCAATTTCGCCGCCAATTCCTCCGAGGTTAGAGGGGTAAAAGTCTTGAGAATTTCTCCCGTGGCAGGGTTAACTGAAGCGATACCCATATCCCAATTGTCTCCTATCGAGGGCTATATCTCTAGTTTAGTTCTCCGGTTGTCCCGCTGCTGACATAATTCGATCGCTAATTGGATCGCCGCTTGCATACTCTGGGCCCTAGCGATGCCAAGACCGGCGATATCAAAAGCCGTCCCGTGGTCTGGAGAGGTGCGAACAAAAGGTAAACCGATGGTAGTATTAACAGCACAGTCAAAAGCCATTAATTTGACGGGAATTAGGCCTTGATCGTGGTATAATGCCAGATATGCGTCGGCGGGTTGCCCTGCACCGCTAAACCAAGCGCGTCCCGGTTCCACCCAAAGCGTATCGGGGGGGACAAGGCCGATTAATTGGGTTTGCGGGTATTTCTGCGCCATTGACTGCAACCAAGGCTGTAACCAGTCTTTTTCCTCCCTTCCCAGTTTTCCCGCTTCGCCACTGTGGGGATTAAGGCCGGATATGGCGATTTTGGGGCGATCGATGCCGAAATCTAGCTTTAAAGACTCGATCAATAGGTCTAGTTTTCGGGTCATCAGATCGGGGTTAAGAGCATCAGGAACTTCTCGCAGGGGTATGTGGGTAGTGGCGAGGAGAGTGCGTAAGTTATAGCCGGTGTGAGGGGATTTAGCGACGAATAGCATCCCATAACGGTTAATTCCCGCCATGGTAGCTAAAACCTCCGTTTGACCGGGGAAATCATAACCGGCCAACTGCCAACAGGATTTGGCAATCGGACCGGTGACAATACCATCAAATTCGCCCTTGAGGGTGCGTTTTATGGCTTCTTGCAGGTAAAGAAAGCTGATTTCACCACTGTGGGCATCCCCACGCCCGCAAACGATTTTTTCTTGATTGTAGGGCAAATCGATCAGAGAAAAGCGATCGAGAAGATGGGGATCGTGATAGGCTTTTTCGAGAAGCGTTCTTGTCCCGATTAGAGTAATCTGACAACCGGACGAGATTGGGGAATCGGCGATCGCTTTTAACACCACTTCAGGGCCGATTCCGGCGGGATCACCGACGGGGATAACTAGACGGGGAATAAAAGAGGCGAATTCCATAAATTTTGGCCGTCAATATTGCTAATTCTCCCGATTAATCTCATCGTTGACAATCATCAGGAGGGAATAAATCAGTAAACAATCTTCAGTTTACCTAAAATGTCGGATGAATGCCCCCGCTAAATTTTTTGACAAGACATCAACCTTTGCGGGGGATGAAATCCGACCAGGATATTGACTGCGAAGCACGATTTTAATTCTACCATTTGTAGGTAAACTGTGTTATACTTAATTGATCCAGGGTCGAGGATTAATCAATGCTAGTCGTAGAAGCCAAGCTAAAAAACGGGACACCAGAACAATATCACCGGCTTGATGAAGCTATCAAAACTTCTCAGTTTGTGCGTAACTCTTGTGTTCGTTATTGGATGGACAATAAGGGGACAACCCGGAATGATCTTCAAAAGCTTTGTGCGGTACTAGCTAACAATAAAGAGACACCATGGGTTAATAAATTAAACTCTCAAGCTCGTCAATCGGCTGCTGATAGAGCCTGGCAATCAATTAATAGGTTTTACC